>JALGZU010000377.1 GCA_025774735.1 candidate division LCP-89 bacterium
AAGGTCGAGTGCAACCACTGCCACAACAGCGTTCTCCACCAGTCCACGGCCCGATCCGGGAGTGTAAAACCGGATTGTCAGGCTTGCCATGTCGACAGGCATCTGGAACAGTACTTTCTCTTCAGTGGGCAGGGGTCCGGGGAAGTAGATCCTGTTCCTTCGACCATGTTCCATGCAGGTTTAGGCTGTAAAGCCTGCCATGTGATTCTGCCTGATAACTGGCAGGATCATCCCAGCCACGCAACGTCGACAGCCGGTCCGGCATCGTGCGATCCCTGTCACGAAAAAGCCTACTACAACCTCTACAAGCAGGCTAAACCCATCCTCAAGCGCAGGATCTCATCGACCCAGGGCCGGATCAGGTCGTTGAAAAAGAAGGGGTGGAGTACTGAAAAGAAGGAGATGCTAACCACAGCATCCGATGATCTGGATATGATCGTACAGGGTCGTCCTATCCATAATCTGGAGTATTCCGATCGCATTCTCGTTGAAATCAACCGCTCACTGGACATCGTGGAAGGAAAGAAGCCTACGTCGCGAACCCTGCCGGATACAACCAGTGAACGCTGCGTCAAATGTCACTATGGACAAGATGAAGTAAAGGTGGCATACAACCAGAAAACGTTCTCTCACAGAAATCATGTCCATGGTCAAGGAGTGGGATGCACGACCTGTCATATCGAGGAAGAACCTCTGCATGGTCAGTTACAGAAGGGTGATTTCTGCATGGATTGTCATCATGAATCCGCCGCAGTAAGCTGCGAGCCCTGTCATAGCAGCGAGCGGAATTTGATCCGGGGGGAGCAGGTCTTCGGGAAATTCGAAAGTGACGTCATGTACCAGGCCGAAATGACCTGCCGGGATTGCCATGAGGTGACCGGCAAAGTCGTCAATCGACCGACTGCCGAAACCTGCGAGATGTGCCATGATCCGGGGTATTGGGAGGATCTACAGGCTCTAAAGCATACCACAACTAAAACCTTAGCAGAGCTGGAGATGTTGCTGAGAGCGTTGCCGCCCTCACCCGAACGGGAAGAAGGATTAACCCTCTTAAACGCCTTGGTGGCCGATGGTACTGAAGGCGCTCACAATATGATCGCCGTGCAGGATATACTGGATTCGATCCGGTCGTCATTAAAAAAGGCCAGAGGCACAGCACAGAATTGACCTGGGTTTCACCTCGACCAACCAACGTTAGAAAAGGATATCATAATTCTATGAACCGGTTTAAAAAGCGATTTAGGTCAAACCAAAAAAAAACTGTCCAAAATCAGATGAAAAAGTCACTATGGGGAGCGATACCTTTGCCTGATCAGGTGAAGCGTCTGCTTATCGTCGTCATCATTATTGGAACGGTCTTCCTCGGTGTCCGTGGATTTTTCATCCCGGAAACCTTCGGTGAGTATGGGCATTATCGCGCTGCTTCGGTCGATTCGATCATGGCTCACGAGATCAAGTACGCCGGACACCAAATCTGCGCTGAATGCCACGATGATATCGAAGCCATGAAGAATCAGTCCAACCACAAGATGGTGAATTGTGAAGCCTGCCATGGCCCCGCCAACGCCCATGCGGAGAGTGGCGGTGAGGTCGAACCGGTGGTCCCCCGCGACCGGGAACATTGTGCACTCTGCCATGCTTACAACCCAGCTAAGCCGACTGGGTATCCGCAGATTGATATCATCGCCCATAATCCGGTCAAACAGTGCACCTCCTGCCATGACCCACATGCTCCGGAACCGCCGGTCACACCGGGCGAATGTGCTGCCTGTCATGCTAGCATCTCCAGGACCAAGGCGCTTTCACCCCATGCTCCGTTGGAATGCACTGTTTGCCATGAGACACCCCTTGAACACAAGATCAACCCGCGCCTCGAGCCTGCTGGAAAGCCTGCGGATCGCTCAGAGTGTGGCCAGTGCCACGCCAGGAATTCCCAAAGTGATCGTTTTATTCCCAGGATCGATATGGATTCTCATGGGGATCAATATCCCTGCTGGCAATGCCATTATCCCCACTTCCCGGAGGCGAACTGATGAAATTAAATAACAAAACGATGAAGAGACGAGAATTTCTGGAAAAATGTCTGCGGACCGGGATGGGTGTCAGCGTGCTTCCGGCGGTCTCTACCGCTAGTCTACTGCTTACACGACTTTCGGAGGCTGCACCCTATAATCCCGAAGCTCATCATTACGGGATGTGCATCGACGTCAAGGCATGTATCGGTTGCGGCAAGTGCGTGAATGCCTGTAAGACCGAGAATGACGTCCCCCGCGAGCCCTTCTTTTACCGAACCTGGGTGGAGAGGTATATCATAAAGACCGATGGTGAAACTGTGGTGGACAGCCCCAGTGGCGGCTCGGAAGGCTTCCCAACCGGGATCAGCGAGAGCAATATCCTGAGAAGCTTCTTCGTTCCCAAGCTGTGCAATCACTGCAAGAATGCCCCCTGCGTTCAGGTCTGTCCTGTGGGGGCTACCTACACCTCGCGCGACGGAGTGGTGCTTGTGGATAATGACCACTGCATCGGATGCCGCTATTGCATTCAGGCCTGCCCTTACGGTGCCCGCTATCTCAATCCTGAAACTAAAACGGCTGATAAGTGCACCTTCTGTTATCACCGCATCGTGAAGGGCCTCCTGCCGGCCTGTGTTGAAGTCTGCCCCACACAAGCGAGGATCTTCGGCGACACCAAGTTGAGATCCAGCCGGCTGACGCGGTTTTTCCGCTTTAACGAAATTCAAGTTCTCAAGCCTGACCTGAACACCGATCCTCAGGTCTTTTATGCAAGATTAGACGGAGTGGTGAGATAATGGAGCATATAACCGAACAATTGTACGAAGTCCTCAAGAGCGTCAGCGGTTTCATCTATCCCAACGAAGTGGAACTCCACTGGGGATTCCTAGTCGTAATCTATCCCTATCTCACCGGATTGGTCGCTGGAGCTTTTATCCTGGCAAGCCTGGTGAAGGTCTTTAAGGTGAAGGCCTTGCAGCCCACCTACCGGCTATCCCTTCTGACAGCGCTGGCCTTTCTGATTGTAGCGCCGCTGCCTCTGCTGGCGCACCTGGGACACCCGGAGCGGTCTCATTCCATCTTCTTTACGCCGCACTTCGAATCGGCCATGGCAATGTTCGGTTTCGTATATGCCTGGTACCTGATGATGGTGCTACTCCTGGAGATCTGGTTTGAGTACCGCATAACTATGGTTGAAATCGCTTCCTCCGCGAAAGGCTTAAAGAAGCTGTTTTACAGGTTGATATCACTCTGGTCTAAAGACATATCCGAGAAG
>JALGZU010000378.1 GCA_025774735.1 candidate division LCP-89 bacterium
TCACCGAGAAGTACAACCGCCGGTCGTGAAAAATTTCATCGGAGCAGACCGACCAATCCTTGACCTGATTCAGTGGGATGAGCCGGGTATCCAGTTCACACTGAAACTTCTCCCGGCTGATCAAGCGCAGCAGCTCGTCCATCGTACGGCGGGGCGGTTCCTCGGAGCACGCGGAAATAATCATCTTGATGTTCAGATCGCCGATCGGCTTTTCGACGATCGGCGAGGATTCCAGGCAATCGCGCAGCTCTACTTCACGGATGGGTTTTAAAGAGGTCCTTTGTTCGGGGCAGAAGCGGATCGTCGAAATCACCGAGCGCGCGTCCATGTTGACGGTGTTGTTCCGCAGCATGAGACGTTTCACCTGCCCCAGTGTCATCCAACGATAGTTGGGCGCCAATTCAATCTCTTCATCATCCCCGGCCTGAACGATGATGTTGCGATTTCGCTTGCGGTAAAACCGCGCCCCCTGTTCCGACTGGTGCTGGTTGAAGAGCACTTCCGCCCGCTCTCCGTTGATGAAATACTCGGCGTATAGCGTCGGTTTGCCGCCGTGAAGGCGCAGGTAATTGCTCCGGGTAGCCTGCAGGGTAGGAGCCAGTTGGAAACCGTTGAGGTTGCCCGGTTCGGCTTTGGCCTGCATCAGGAGATACGATATGCCGTCGAATTTCTTGCAGAGAATACCCAATAGGCCAACTTCGGGCTGATCTATGATCGGCTGAGTCCACCGACGCACCGGCACAACGTTGGTGTGAACTTCCAATCCCCGGATGGCGAAGAAACCGCCGGTCTCGTGAGTCAAATCCCCGCTGTCGGAATCGAAGTGCCACCTTTTCAATTCCGAAAGGGAAACCTGGCTCACGCTGAAATTTTCGTCCCGCTTCAGCGTGTCCAGCCAATCGGAGATTTCTTCAGTGCTGTTGAAAGGATTGGTTTCAGTCAGTGAAGAGATGAGAAAATCGATATGGGGTGATTCGCCCGAAAAATGCAGCACCCGCTCCAGATAGCGGTGCAGCTTTGCCACGTGGCCTCGCACGTCAACGTCATCCCGTCTCATGGTGGCACCTGCTAAGCTTATAAATGATCAAATTGAATAAATCTGGCCCAGCACGGCCCTCAGCCCGTCCAGACAATAATTCAATCCGTCGTCAACCAGATCGGTGTAAAATGGCAACCGCACGATCCGGCGAGCCGTGTCTTCGGTGACGGGGGCGTCTTCTGGCCGGTAACCGAATTTGCGGCCCATCTTCGAAGAGTGGAGAGGGAGATAACCGGTGTAAGGGTAGATCTCCTTCTCTCTGGAAAGCGACAGAAAGCGTTCCTGGTTCTCCGCCGTATCGAAAATCACGAAGAAGGCGTGGTGGTTGATGGTCACGTGCGGCGGAGGCTTCGGCAGGCTGACGCAGCCATCGCGTTCGTACGGTGAAAACAGTTCGGTATATGCCTGCGTGATTTTGTTCCGCCTGGAAACAATCACCTCGACGTGCTCCAACTGTGCCAGCAGCATGGCGGCCTGGATGTCCGAAAGCAGGTAGCTGGAACCCAGGTCGACCCAGCCATACTTCGTCTTTTCACCCTTTAAAACCAGGGCTCGATCCGTGCCCTTCTCCTGCAAAAAGGTCGCCCTCTGGACGAGCTCGGGATCATTGACGATCAAGGCGCCCCCCTCACCGCAGGAGAGGTTCTTCGATTCGTGGAAACTGAAGGCCGCCAACGGTGGCATCGACCCGCAGGGCTTGCCCTTGTAAAAGGAATGAAACGATTGGGCGGCATCCTCCATCACCATCAAACCGTATTTCTCAGCGATCTTCATGATCGCATCCATCTCGCAGGGGATGCCCATGTAGTCGATCGGGACGATCAGCTTGGTGCGTTCTGAAATCAGCGCTTCGATCCCATCGACATCGACGTTCATCGTGTCCGGTTCGACGTCGCAGAACACCGGCCGGGCCCCGCGCAGCACGATGGCGTTCGCCGTAGAACTGAACGTATAAGAAGGCAGAATCACCTCGTCCCCGGGAGAGAGATCCGCCAGGATCGCGCCCATCTCCATCGCCGCCGTGCACGACGGCGTCAGAAAGATGCTGCCGAAACCATAGGCCTCCTTCATCGAGGCGATGCACTTCTCGGCGTAGGTGCGGTTCCCGCTGTGCGCCCGCGACTGCAGGGCATCCAGCATGTAGCCTTCTTCGTATCCGGTCAGGTAAGGGATGTTGAAAGGAATTCTAATGATCGCCTCCGCTTAGACGTAATCGTGACCGATTTTAGATAGAATAAAGGGCGTTTTTCCACCGGGTCTTTTTTCCAGTTGAGGGACGATCTTGAAATCGATGCACATATCGGCGCCCAACCGCTTCCGCAGATCGCTTTCCAGCGCCCGTTCCGATGCATCGCCGTAGCTCTCATCCACGACCAGGTTGACGGTGATGTGATCCAGCGCGTCCTGCACGCACTGTGAAACCACCACACCTTGCCCGTGATCTATGGAGTGCGACATGACCGCGCCTAACAGCCTGCCGTCCGGAGTCTCGATATAGTCGCACTGCTTGCCGACGATCTCTTTGATCACGGTGAACCTTCTGCCGCACGGACACGTTGTGCTTTCGGGATCGAATCGGATATCATCCCGCGTACGGTAGCGAATCAACGGCATGGCGTAATTGTAGAATCCCGTACCCACCAGCTCGCCATAGCCTCTTTTAGATGCGTCTCTACCCTCCGCATCTACCACCTCGTGATAGGAGAAATCGTCGATCAGGTGCAGGGAATGATGCTCGCATTCTGCGATCATAGAGGAGCATTCGTGTTGCGAATAGTAATCGAACACTCGGCAGCCGTACGCCGCCTCCAGGGCCGCCCTCTTTTGCGCCGACAGGGTCTCCCCGTACACCACCATAGAATCCGGCCTGTAAATCGACAAATCCTCTTCGGCGGCAAATCGGCCCAGCATGAGCAGGTCGAAAGGAAATCCCATGAAGAACTTCGGCTTAAACCGGTTGATTTGTTCGCTCACTCTGACGGCAGAGTCCTTCTTGAACCGGTTCGAATCGAAGCGCAGCACCTGGAAGAACTTCTTGTACTCATAATCGTCCTCGAGGTAATAGCTCTGCATGCTGAACGTCTTCTTCCCGAAGGCGTAGCCCGCCCATTGATAGCTGCGGATCAGAGCGGTCAGCTTGTTGGAGCGGGCTCCCCGGTCAACGATCACGTGCAGCGGCGTGCCCGTCGATCCGCTGGTGGATTCCCAAAAAACACCGAACTTGGCGGCGTTGTCGGCGATCAATTC
>JALGZU010000379.1 GCA_025774735.1 candidate division LCP-89 bacterium
AGCACCTACCCCATGTTTTTCCCCTTTAACAGCACCTGCTCGCTCCCGGATCATGTAGCAGTGATCGGCGGCGGCGGGCATGCTTCCAGCTGGCCTCCCACGGACGTGGTTCAACTCTATAATCCCGCTACCGATACATGGTCGGTCGAAACTCCACTACCTCAGGTCATCGGCGTGAACGCCGCGGATTATGCCGGCGGTGGCACGTGCTACAGCGCTGGTGGAAACAACCTGTCGGGTGATCAGGCGTGGACGAACCGGGGTGACGGCTTCCCCGGCGCCGGACCGCTCCCGGATGTGACGATCTTCCTGGATCCGTATGGATCGACGACCATCCCTGCGACTGGAGGCACTCTCACATTTCTCATCGGTGTAACGAACAATGAAGCCGGTCCGGCGACATTTGACGCCTGGACCGACGTGACACTGCCGACCGGCGCAATCTTCGGCCCGCTCATCGGCCCCGTAAATTTGACCGTTGGAGCTGGAGCCACCTTAGATCGGGATCGCGAGCAGGATGTCCCGGCTGGAGCTCCTCCGGGCGCGTATACTTACAATGCCTACGCCGGATTTTACCCGGACCAGATCGCCAGCGAAGCTCACTTCGACTTTGAGAAGCTGGCGGTTGGAGACGGCTCACTGAATCATGCCGACTTCGTCGAGTTGAGCATCTTCGACGTAACGGGTCGTCACGTGACCACCCTGGTGGATGGTTTCCGCGATGCCGGCACGCATGAGGTGACCTTCGATGCAGCCGGAATGGCCACTGGCCTCTACGTTTACCGCCTGACTTCTGGAGCACAGACGGCCGTTGGCAAGATGATCCTGATGAAATAATGTCACCAGTTTGAACACAAAGGCGGGCTCACATGCCCGCCTTTTCTGTTATCTTTAAAAATTCAAGATATTTATTTCAACACTAAATTGATGGGATAGTTGTGATGTTGTCAAAAAAAAAATATTTTGCCAAAATAAAAAAAACACTTGACTTTTTATATTAAAAGTAGTACATTTACGTTTGCTGGATAAATGTGTTAATTTTTGAACTTAACTCCCGATCTATGAACTGATTCTGAAGCGGTGGAGCCGAAATTAGACGAATATTCTAAATAATCGGGCGACAAAATCAACGAATCAGGAGGTAGTATGATGAAGGTTACATGTGTTTTGATGGTCAGTTTATTGCTCACCTTTTCCGCGTTTGCCGGTCCTGAAGATGAAGGATCCGGGTATGTCGATCCTATCCTCAGCAATTGGCAGACAGATGTTGTTACCTGGACCGAGGTCGGTAGCGCTCAGATACCGTTTTATCGTACAGCGAACGACATCATCGGTAATTACTGGTACAACTTCGGTGAGCAGAATTCCAACGTCGGCCAGGCGTTGAACCTTACCACTGAGGCCTGGGAAACAGCAACTGCGCCTCTCCTGGGGAATTGTAACTGGTGCGGTGTCGCTGCGAACGACCTCTTTTATATCGTGGGACGATATGATGGCTCCTACGGTAACGAAGTTCAGAGGTTCACACCTACCGGTGGCGGACCTACCGGCACCTGGGAATTCATGGCGAACTATCCCTTGTCCATGTGCGGTATCGCTGCTGATTGGGACGGTGGCGACTACATTTACGCGGCCGGTGGTGGCGGCTCCAGCGGACCGGTCACCAATGCGTATAAGTACGATATCGCCGCGAACACCTGGACACCGATCGCTTCCATGCCTGCAGCCATGAAATACCACGGTGGCGCTTTCGTCGCAGGAGAGTTCCATGTGGTCGGCGGTTATCAGACGGCAACGGCTCACTATGCCTACGATCCGGGCACCGATACCTGGTCAACGAAAGCCTCAGTCCCGGTTGAAATCTTCTTCTGTACGTTCAGCATCACGAAGTATGATGATCTCCTCCTCTCCGTGGGCGGCGGCGGCGGTTATGGCAGCTGGCCGGCAACGGATGCGGTCCAGATTTACGATCCTGCTACGGATGCCTGGACCCAGGAAACCCCTTTGCCTGGACCAGCTGTAGGGCTCAATTCCGGCTGCTACTGGCAGGACGGAATAGCTTTCAAAGGCGGCGGGTATGACGGGATGGGCTACACTACTGCTTATAAAGGCGAGGGCTTTGAAATTCCCACGACGCCGGTTGAGCTTTCAGCGTTCAACGCCAATGTCGTTGAAGACGGCGTGTTGTTGACCTGGAGTACTGCCAGCGAACTCGACTGCTACGAGTGGACGGTTCAGCGCAACGGCGTCGATGTCGCCACGCTGCCCGGTCATGGAACCACCATCGAACCGCAGAGCTACAGCTATCTGGACGAGGTAGGCGCCGGCAATTACACCTATCGTCTGAAAGAGACGGATATCGGCGGTGCGGTGACCTACTCCGACGAGATCACGGTCACTGTCGGTGCTGTCGTCGTCACCGAGTACAGCCTGAGCGGTAATTATCCAAACCCGTTCAATCCGACCACCAACATCGCCTTCGCTCTGCCGGAGGCTGGCATGGTGAACCTGTCCGTTTACAGCTTAAACGGCAGCTTGATCGCCACACTGGTGGACGGCAGTCGCGATGCCGGAGTGTATGAAGTAACCTATGATGCGACTGGTTTAACCTCGGGCATCTACTTCTTCAAGCTGACTGCTGGAGACTACAGTTCCATGCAGAAGATGGTTCTGCTTCGGTAGTTCCAGTACAGCATGATCAATCAGGCGGGCCTGCGTGCCCGCCTTTTTTAATTTCAGGAACCACTCGGATAAAAAATGTCTGCTTTGAAAATAAGGCTTGACTTTTTGACTTTATAATTGTATTATTAATGTATAATTTTTTGTATTCAATGAATCTTACCGTGGAGGAGACATGAAAGTGCCGATCGCTTTTCTCGCCTGTCTGCTGGTATTTACCGTAATATTCGGTGTTTCTGACGTGATTGCCGGTGATACCGGTCCTGTTTCCCGCGACGGAATTATTGACGAACAGTGGGATCTCGTTTTCTGGTATCCGGGCATGACGGGTGTGCAATACCTGGGCATCGAATACACCGGCGGGTTATTCTACATCGCCGGGTGTGCGACACCTGGTTTTCCAGAGGTATGGGTGTTTGATACGACCGGAGTGCTGGTTTTCTCATTTCCGCAGTGGACCACAGGCTGGGGCTGGCATGACCTAGCGTACGACGGACAATTCATGTACGGCGCCAGCGACTATATCGTCCACGCCTTTGATCTGGAAGGATACCCGCAACCGAGTATGAATATCTCGGCGCCAATATTCTGTCGAGCCCTTGCGTACGACCCCAATACCGATACCTTCTGGGGAGGGGGCTGGACTTCGCCCTTGATCAATTTCGACCGCGACGGCAACGTCATCTGGGAATCGGGCCCGGGCGGGCCCTCCATTTCAGGTTTAGCCTGGGATGATTTCGCCCCGAACGGTCCATGGCTGTGGATTCACAGCCAGGAAGGGGGCTGTACTCTGTTCCAGTTCGATCCGTCTTATCACGTTTACACGGGTTTGACCTACGAAGTGCCACTGATGCCGGGTCTGACGTCGCAACTCGCGGGGGGACTCGCTTTCAGTGAAGAGTACTCGCCTGAATATTCTGTGATGATCGGTCTGATTCAGGGGATCCCGTACGATGGATTTTACGGTCTCGAGATGTACCCTGCGAATCCACCGCCGGATGTTTCCATAACGATCTCCTCCGGGGGGGCGATCGTCATTCCCAATACGGGCGGCAGTTTCGACTATAACGTTGAGGTTTTCAACAATGAATCGGCTCAGACGGCTTTCGACGCC
>JALGZU010000047.1 GCA_025774735.1 candidate division LCP-89 bacterium
GGCTGAATATTTTCAACATTCAAGGAAGACGGGTGGCGGAGTTGGTAAATGGGACGAGAACCGCCGGATATCACGAGGTCACCTGGGATGCGTCCAACCTGGCTTCGGGTCTCTACTTCTACCGCATCGAAGCGGGCGACTTCACTTCGGTGAAGAAGATGATATTCATAAAGTAATTGAAGAGGCCGGGGAGAAATATAAACGAAACGTGGGGGTATCATAAACAGGAGGATTGATACATGCTGCTTCGACCGGTTTGCGCGCTAAACCTGCTGCTTATGACGGTCACGGCTTTCGCCCAACTGCCCGTGGATAACCTCGAATTCCTCGGACACAACGGCATCAACGGCGCCCACCTGATGGACATCGAAGTCGTCGGGTTAAAGGCTTATACTTCCGTGGGCGCATACCAGGGGCTGGAGACGTACGACATTTCCAACCCGTATATTCCAACGAGACTGGGCTACAACACGCCGTCCAACTGGAGATCCCGCCACTACGGCGATACCCTGTTCGTTTTCAACCGCGAAGGCGGACTCAGGATATATAACATCAGCGGGAATACATCCCAGCTGGGAAGCTGTGGCTCCGGCGGATCGAACATCTACTTCGAAGGAGGCGCCTTAATAGGCTCGACTCTCTACGTGGCTACACACCAGAACGGGATGGTCTCCGTCAACGTCGGCAACTTATCCAATCCATACGTTACCGGCACTCATTCCCTGACCGACAACGCCTGCTGGAACGCTGAATCATCCGGGGACTACCTCTTCATCGCCAACGGGCGCTTCGGCCTGTGCGTTGCGAACACAGCGGGAGGATTCACCGAAGTCACAAACCTGGATCTGCCCGGTCTGGCCAACGATATCGTGCTGGATGGCGACGTCGCCGTGGTGGCTCTGGGCCCGTCGGGTCTGGCCACGGTGGACATTTCCGATCCTGAGAATCCGGTTCTACTGGACATCGCTCCGAGCATGGGCTGTGCCTGGGGCATGGGCATCGAAGATCACCAGGTTATCGTCGGATCCTGGCGGGTGATGGAACTCTTCGACGTCAGCAATCCAGAATCCATCGAGTTGACCGGCTGGGAGAACACCAAAACCTGGGCTATGGGGG
Source organism: candidate division LCP-89 bacterium (assembly GCA_025774735.1). The sequence goes on from JALGZU010000047.1 coordinate 1,117, forward strand.
CGGACATCGATCCGATCCCGGGCGGCGATATCATCGCCGTTTCCGACTGGCGCGGGATGTCCACCTTTCAAATCGGCATCGAAGCGGTACCGGACATCGACGTGTATCCCATGAGGGTCGATTTCGGAGAGGTCTCGACAGCGACGGATTCCACCGTGATCGTGCGCAATAGCGGTGGAGCAACGTTAAACGTCACTTCGATCAGCACTCCCGGAGGCATCAACGTGCAGCCTTCATCATTCAGCCTGGCCTCCGGCGATTCGATTGAAGTGGTCATCACCGCCACAGGCAGCACCGTTTACGGATCGATCACCTATTACACGAATGACCCGGACGAAACCACTTTCATCCAGTACGTTTATGCCAATAACACCAGTTTCCCCCAGGCAGGCTCCATCGCTCCAGACTTCACGCTGGAAGGAACGGACGGCAACTGGTACACGCTTTCGGAACTCAGGGGCAACGTCATTTTCCTCGAATTCGGCGGGGGATGGTGACCGCTCTGCGGATCGCAGAGTGCGGCCTCCGACGGTACCATCTACGATATGTACGAGAACGACAACGTGCTGATCTTCGAAATCGGCAGCAACCTGTACGAATTGCTCGAGTTCGTCAACGTGTTCGGATGCCGCTTCCCCGGCCTGGTGGACAACGGATATGTTTACGGCACCTACCGTGTCCCCCACCCCGAAGCGCCCTATCCCCAGGATTACGTCATCGATCAGGAGGGTAGAATCGCCTACTGGTCAGTCGAATACGATCCCCAGGAGGTCATCCGGGTGATCGACCGCTTGCTGGAACAGGGTAGTAACCTCTCCGTAGCCCTCCAACCGATCAACCCGCCCATCGTCATTCCCGCGGGAGGCGGCAGCTTCGACTACAACATTGCGGCGACAAACAGTGGGACTTCACCCCTGAGTTTCGACGTATGGTGTATGGTGACCCTGCCGAACGGATCACCGTACGGGCCGGTTTTGGGACCTGTAAACGTGACGCTACCGGCCGGCATAACTATCGACCGGGACCGCACCCAGGTGGTGCCGGGCAGTGCACCGGCGGGAGAATACATCTATAATGCATACGTAGGTACCTACCCGAACGTCACCCTGGACAGCGATTCGTTCCCTTTCACAAAAACGGGCGTCGCAGAGTCTCAACCGCCATACACTGAATGGAGGAACACGGGAAACCCTTTTGAGGAAACAGCCGGATCAGTGGAGGATATACCCCGGGACCATCTATTCCTCCATAGCCACCCGAATCCGTTCAATCCGGCGACTTCCATCAGTTTTCAGTTGCCCGAGGCGTGCTGGGTGAGATTGGATGTGTTTGATATCTGCGGGAGACTCACCGAGTCGCTCCTACAAGGTTTCAGGAAAGCGGGAACATACGAGGTGACGTTTGATGCATCCGATTTGACATCGGGAATCTACTTCTACCGCATCGAAGCGGGCGACTTCACGGCTGTGAAGAAAATGATCCTGATGAAATAACGGATCGACTCCCATATATAAAGGCGGGCTGTAGTGCCCGCCTTTTTCTGTTCTCAATTCAGCCTTTGTAGTTAGACTCGTTTGATCACTATCGACTCTCGTCCTATACTGATGGATGGCTTTTCAGAAAGTATCCCTCCCACTACTGCCCGCCCGCCCGAAACGTAAATGCGCAATAATCTCTTGACCTTTTTCCGTAGGAATTCTATATTTCGAAGAAACCAGCCTTTTAACATCGTGGAGGCTATCATGAAAACACGGTTGAGGATTTGGAGCCGCCGACTGTTTACGTTGGTGGCGGCGATAGGGGTTACCACGGCAGCCGCTCAGGACAGCCTGAATGTGACCAAAGTGGGACAGTTTTATGACTACATGGACTGGGCTATAAATGTAGCGGTAGCCGGCAACTACGCGTAGCGTCTGCCCACACCGGTTTGCTGGTGCTGGACGTCTCGAATCCCGCGACGCCATTTGAAGTGGGATTTTACGATACCCCGGGCGAAGCTTATGACGTGGTTGTGGTAGGAAATTATGCCTATGTTGCGGATTTTGCCTCCGGCCTTCGGGTGATAGACATTTCGAATCCGAATGCGCCAACCGAAGCAGGGTATTGTGAAACACCGGGACTGGCGCACAGTGTGGTGGTTGTAGGAAGCTACGCTTACGTGGCTGACGAAGCCTCCGGCCTGCGCGTAATAGACGTCTCGAATCCGAATGCGCCGGTCGAAATAGGGCACTGTGACACACCGGGCGTGGCTGTTGACGTGGCCGTATCGGGAAACTACGCCTACATAGCTGATTGGTTTTCAGGGATAAGGGTAATAGATGTCTCGGACCCTGTCAATCCTTACGAAGTGGGATACTGCGACACACCGGGAGACGCCTTCGGTGTAGCGATTGCAGGAAACTACGCCTATGTAGCCAATGGGTTTTCAGGCTTAAGGGTAATAGACGTCTCGGATCCTGTTAACTCTTACGAAGTGGGATACTGCGACACGCCGGGTTGGGCTCGCGACGTCACGGTTTCGGGAATCTGGGCTTTCGTGGTGGATCACGACACTGGTCTGCAGATAATATCCATTTATAATCCGATTATCCCTCTTCCCGCGGCATCTTGTGATACACCGGGTGCCGCACGCGGTATAGCCTATGCCGCGGCTAAAGTCTACATAGCGGATGAAGGGACCGGCTTGAGGATAATAAACGTCTCGACCCCCACTATGCCGTTTGAATTGGGGTATTATGACACCCCGGGATATGTCGTCGGGGTGACAGTGGCGGGAGATTATGCCTACCTGGCGGACCATGATGCCGGCTTGCGGGTGGTGAGAATCTCCAATCCCGCAAATCCAGATGAAGAGGGATACTACGATACACCCGGAGACGCTCAGGATGTTAAGGTTGCAGACATCTATGCCTACGTGGCGGACGGAGGCGCCGGTCTACAAGTTGTGAATGTCGATGATCCTGGGGAGCCGGCTTTGGAGGGCTCTCTTGACACACCGGGGTATGCCCGGGATGTGGATATAGCGGGTAACTACGCCTATCTGGCGGATGATTGGATGGGCCTTCGGATAGTGAACATTTCTTACCCCGCTATACCGGTCGAAGAAGGCTTTTATGACACACCGCACATAGCCCGCGGCGTGGCGGTGGCTGGAAACTATGCTTACGTAGCTGACCAAGATTCCGGCTTGCGAATCGTGGACATCGTTAATCCTTTTGGGCCGACTGAAGTGGGTTACTACGACACGCCGGGCATGGCTCTTGATGTGGCCGTCTCGGGAAACTACGCCTACGTAGCTGATGGTTTTTCAGGATTAAGAGTAATTGACGTAACCAATCCCGCTGCCCCAACGGAAAGCGGCTACTTGCTCATCCCGGATTATGCCTATGGCCTGACCGTAATGGGGAACCATGTTTATCTGGCGGGAGGGAATGCCGGATTGCGGGTGTTGGACATCTCGAATCCCGCGGCGCCGAATGAAGTGGGGTACTATGACACGCAGGGGTATGCTTGCGGTGTAGCCGCTGCAGGAAACTACGCCTATCTGGCGGATTGGTGTTATTTCAAAATCTTCGATTGTAGCGTGGCTCTGCCTGTGGAACCACTCGAGAACGCGACCTATCCAAGCGAATTCGCCTTATACCCCGTCTACCCCAATCCGTTCAATCTGACCACAGTTCTCAGTTATCAGTTGCAAGCTGCAAGTTACACGACGCTGTCCATCATTGACATTCAGGGTCGTGAAATAGCCAGACTGGCCAACGGCTGGCGGGATGCGGGGATACATGAGGTGACATTCGATGGAACGGGCTTGACCTCTGGAGTGTACATCTATCGAATCGAAGCCGGCGATTTCAGATCGGTGAAGAAGATGGTGCTGATGAAGTAGTACATTTTACCTCCATGAAAAGCCCCCTCTGACTAAGGGGGTTTTTTGTTATTGGAATTGTTAAGAGAAATATTTTTACTGCAATTAATAAAAGGCTTGACAGATGCGATTTAATTGATTAAATTATATTACCCCTCGGGGTACATAATACAAACTCTAGAAAATTTAAAGCTCAACACGTATAAGTGGAGGTCTTCATGAAGAGATCAATACTGGTATCGCTCCTGTGCCTCATCCTTGTTGGATTTGCACAAGCACAAGAAATCAGCGGTCCCCAATCAGGCATTCTGGGACCGGGAACTTATACCGTCATTGGCGATATTTCTGTTCGTAACGGTGAAACCCTGGAAATCGTGCCCGGCACGGAATTCTTGCACAACGGTAATCACACCTGGACCATTCAGGGGCTACTCACCGCACAGGGAACCGTGGGTGATAGTATCAAATTTGTCCGTCAGAATCCCATTGAACAACACCGCTGGGGTGGCTTGCGCTTCCAATCAAGCGCTTCCCCTGACTGCATCCTGGATTACTGCGTGATCGACCAGGTCTACATCCCATCGTCTCAACCTAACAGTTATCATGGTGGTGGTATCTACATCAACGGAGTTGATCTGACAATATCGAATACCAGAGTCTCTAATTGTTCAGCTCAGGGAGATGGCGGAGGTATCTATGCTTACATCGCTGCTGTAACCATCGATCACTGCCTAATTGTCGAGAACGAAGAATATGCTTACAATGCTGGTGGAGGGATTGCTCTTGATGAATGCGATGGAGCACTGGTCACACATTGTATCATCGCGCATAATTCCAGCAACGGGACGTGAGTCGGCTGCGGAGGCGGTGGGATCCACTGCTCAGGAAGCGGCAGTCCGACGATCACTTATAATCTGATCTATGATAATACTGCACCATGGGAAGGCGGCGGCTTTTTGGCCTATAGTGGCAGTACGCCAATACTGATCAATAATACCATCACAGAGAACTATTGCACAGTCGCCAGTTCTGCAGGTGCCGGTGTCTGTTCCTACGGTAATGCAGATATAGCCGGTCACAACAACATCGTATACGGAAATGAAGCCAACAGTGATCCTGATTGGCTCGCTGGCTATGGCGGGGCAATTCATTTGAATTACACCTGTAGCGGAGAGATGCTGAGTGGCAGGGGAAACATCACGGATGATCCACTATTTGTTGATCCGGTGAACTATGATTTCAATCTGCAGACAGGTTCACCCTGCATTGACGCAGGCGATCCGGCAAGCCCTCTCGATCCGGATGGTACGATAGCCGATATGGGAGCATTTTACTACGATCAAAGTGGTTCGTCACCGGTCATTGTGACGCTGGTTCCATATAATCCTCCCATCCAGGTGCCAGCATCCGGCGGTTCCTTTGATTTCAACATCGAAGTTGCAAACAATGGAACAGATCCTGAAACCTTCGACATCTGGACCATGGCGACCCTGCCGAACGGCAGCGAGTACGGTCCTATCATCTATCTACCTGATTTTACTGCTCCGGCGAGTTGGTCGAGTAATCGAGACCGTACACAGGTAGTTCCGGCAACAGCTCCGACAGGTTTGTATACCTACGACGCCTATGTCGGCGTTTATCCGGATGACATCTGGGATGAAGATCACTTCGATTTTGAGAAACTGGCGGATGGTGACGGCAGTTTGCCTGAAAACGGCTGGATGTGCTGGGGTGAAAGCTTTGAAGAGTTAGCTGGTGACGCTGAAATGGCTGCACCCGAAAAGTTTGCGTTGCATGGGGCTTACCCGAATCCTTTCAATCCTGCGACAGCAATTAGCTATCAGCTTCCAGCGGACAGCCGGATTAGTCTCTCGGTTTACGATGTTTCTGGATCCCTGATTACAACGCTTGTCGACGGCTGGAGAGATGCGGGGCTACATGAGGTGGCCTTCGATGGAACGGGCTTGACCTCTGGAGTGTACATCTATCGAATCGAAACGGGCGACTTCACCTCGGTGAAGAAGATGGTGCTGATGAAGTAGTAACATTTTGTCTCGCAGGCCATGGCATCCTCTTGAGATCCGGAGGATGCCATTTTATTTAGCTATTAATGTCAATGGTAATAATAATAGTAAAATGCGAATTAGTTCTTGATTTAGCTATTGAATTTATGTATATTATGGAATAAACAAAGTAGAATTTGCTCGATCCATCTGCTTGCCGCACTGCCTCTTTGTCCGTCGTAACTTGAGATTGCTCCACTACTTTGGCTTTCTCAACCACTAAAAACCGCTGCTTTCAAGTAATCATTCTGACACCTTATTTGCTCCACACTGTTCGTTAACTTCACCGCTACGGTTTCTTCGATTTACCTGAGTGCCATCTCATAATGTCGTTCCAGATATCCGGGGAACAAAACAAATGGTAAAAAAAGAAGAGGAGTACAAAGATGAACAAACGGATTCTGGTTTTTACCACAACAATCATTCTGGGTTCGAGCATCAATGGGCAAGCACTCCCGACAGCCGCCACGGTAGACCAGCCGAGCGAGATCGCCATGAAGGGAGTCTTTACCGGGGATGAAGGATCAGGGCTAGACTGGTCTTCGCCGGTTGATTCAAATCATTGGGCGCCTCAGGTAACCCGTGGTGAAGATGGCAGTTACTGGGCAGCAGCGCTGTTTCAAAATCCGTATTCCGGATATGATGATATAAAAATCTTCCGCAGTAAAGGAGATCCTGCGTCTGCAGGATGGCGCGATCAATGGGTAATCACTGACTCGGCTCATCTGGATTTTCCTGATATCGAAGTGGTTACGACTGCTGACCGGGGTATGGTAATTTACATGAAAAGGGATCCGAACTTCAGCGTTAAGTGCTTCTGGTTCCAATTGTCGGATCCTTCGATCAACGGCATTTCCTACTTGGGAAGTGCCTTTGAGGGTGGCTATCTCTCACTTACTACGGATGATGTAAACTATGACGGCGCTTCCGTTTATGCGTATGCTTCCTGGAAGTATCTACCACCCGGATCACCTATACCTTTGCTACAATACAGTCGGAGTATAGATTTAGGAATGAACTGGTTCCCTACTCCGGTTACTACGTTTCAGGGTGTAAAATTTATGTATACCGGTAACGCCATCGCCTACTGCCCTGGGAATGAGATGGTTCAAATTCTATTCACGGATGAAGCAGATGAGGATGTTTACCTTTCGTACTGTACTTTCCCCAGAGGTGACCCGGGGGGCGCCTGGCCGGCTTACATCATGATGGGTACAGGTACTCTGGAGCCTTATACCAGCGGTGGCATTACCAGCATGTACGGCAACTATATGCTGGCGGCGGCTCATCGCTACAATCCTACTACCACGAGCATTGATATATACCATAAATACAGTACGACTGGCGGCGGCGCTTCCTGGAGCGCCACAGCCGTCAACAGTCGAAGTGGCAATCAAACGTATCCTTCCTGCACCTCTAATGACGATGGCAAATTCAGCATGATGTTTTTCACCGGCGACACAGTGCGAATGGAATCAAGGATAACAGATTATACCAGCTTTGGGGTGCCGGGTGGTTGGTATTCTGGTACTTTGGATGATATCAATCCCCGCACTTTCAGTGGCATCAATAGCGCCTGCATGGAAGATGGAACCGATCCAAACCACGGAGGAGCCTGGAGTAATGGTACTGCCTTCAACTCCTACTGTTACTTCGGTTGGGCGGGAAGCCCCAGTTTTGGGATGAGAGTTGATTTGATTCCTGTGAGTCCACCTCCGCCTGTTATCGTTCCGCGAGGTAGTTCATTCACTTACGACATCGAACTTGAGAATACCAGCCCTGCATCCCAAACATTTGACTTCTGGATCAATGTTACACTACCCAACGGAACGACCGTCGGCCCTTTACTTGGTCCTTTCATTGGTATTACCAGGCCATCTGGATGGAATCCAACCTACACCAGGAGCCAGTACATTCCGCCAACGGCGCCCCTCGGACACTATTCATGGAATGCATTCATCGGTACGTATCCCAATGACATCTGGGTGCATGACAATTTCAACTTCGAGGTGATAACACATGATAATGCTGCTGTCCCTCAGGTACCTGGAAATAGCAGTGTTTCGATAGACGAATGGTATGGCTTTGGTGACCCTGTATTCGGCGAAATCCTTACCTTGGAAGCTAAGCCCGTTGAATTGAAGCTTTTGGGAATCAGTCCAAATCCCTTCAATCCCACAACCACCATCAGCTTCGCCTTACCAGAAGCAGCGAAGGTTAACCTGTCCATCTACAACGTCTCGGGACGCCTGGTTACAACGCTTGTCGACGGCTGGAGAGATGCGGGGCTACATGAGTTGGCCTTCGATGGAACGGGCTTGACCTCTGGAGTGTACATCTATCGAATCGAAACGGGCGACTTCACCTCGGTAAAGAAGATGATCCTGATTAAATAACGAATCAACTCCAATAAAGAAAGGCGGGCACTGCAGCCCGCCTTTTTCGTTCTCAATTCAAATTTCGTGATCAAACCCGCTTGATCACCATCAAGGTGACGTCATCCTGGGGCGTTCCGCAGAAGGTTTCCACATCCTTCAAGACGTTCATCAAGATGCCGTCGGCTGTTTCCTGGTTGCAGTACTGCAGCAGGCTCAAGAGGCGTTCTTCACCGAATTCGCGGCTGTTCTGGTCGGTAGCTTCGGTGATGCCATCGGAGTATAGCGCCACAATCTCGCCGCTTTCCAGGCTAACCTCCCCACCCACGTAGACTTCATCCGGCCTAACTCCCAACACCAAGCCGCCCTTCGAGAGGTATTCGAGCCGCCCGTTTCCGCACAATATGGGATAGTTGTGCCCGGCGTTGACGTAGTTGAGACGACCGTGTTCAACGTCCAGGGAAGCGAAGAAGAAGGTGGCGAACATCTGCGGGGCGGTGTTGCCGTGCAGCACGTTGTTCAACCGCCTGACCAGCTCTTCAGGAGAAAGGTCCTGTCCCACCAACGTTCTCAGTGACGCCTGCAAATTCGCCATCAACAGGGCCGCGGGCATGCCTTTGCCGGAAACGTCTCCGACGGCAAATCCGGTGCGGTTCCCGGGCAGGGAAAAGAAATCGTAATAATCCCCTCCCACTTGCTTGGCAGGCAGAGAGGTTGCCGCCACTTCGAAGCCGGGCAGGGTGGGCGCACTCTCCGGCAGCAGCCGCGTCTGGATAGCCTTGGCGGCATCCAGCTCCGCCTCCATGCGCTCCTTCTCCTTCACCTCTTCAAGCATGCGATTCAGGTCGGAGACCATCAGGTTGAAAGAGCTTGCCAGTTGACCCAGTTCGTCCTTGGTCTTGACCTCTATGCTGGCGGTCAGATCGCCCCTTCGCAGCCGCTGTGTTCCTTCCCGTACCTTCTTGATCGTCTTGGTGATCCCGCTGGCCACACCGAAACCTACCAGAACGACCAGGATCAATATCGCACCGAAAATCGCGGTCATGACGATGAAGGCGGCCAGATACATGCGGTTAATGACGTATTGCGGCGACAGCAACGTAGAGAAAAGGGATCGCAGCGAGGTTTGTACCAGCACCACCGAAGCGGATTCTTCGAGACCCAGACCAGGGGTCCAGACCAGGCAGGGCAACACGACCGGAAAGCTCAAGCGTCCTTCCAGAATACTACCCGCGGGTCCCTGCAGTAGTCTATCGGCTTCATCCGTCTCGGTTTTCATATGCGGCGTGAAGCCTTCCAATCCGATGCCCACGTTGGTGAGTTTGGAAGTAAGATGCACGTCATCACCGGGTCTGAAGAGCGACAGGTCGCTCCCTGAGCGGGTTTTCATTTCGGCGAGATGGCTCGGGGTCAGAAGTTGAAACAGGCCGATGATGGTTTCATCCTGTCTCAACCAGCGGGTCATGTAGGGTGTCCCCTCCAGCCAGGCGACGCCGCTGAAATTGTTCTCGCTCAATTTGAAGATGAGCGTATCCGCGCTGACCAGCTCGGTGAAGGGACTGCGGGTGATCCGGAGGATGCGCGACTGCGGGGTCAACGGCAAGCCGCGATAATCTTCCGGGAGCACTTCCACAACGAGACTGTCGGTCCGGATGATCCCGGGGAGATCCTTCCCCAGATAATTCACCTGAGCGAAACGCCCCGAGGAGGTGACTTCGGCCAGCACCGCCGACATATTCATGCTCCGCAGATCCTCAGAAATTTCCCGTCTATGAAACAGCCGGGCGATGTCAGATGAAGCATCGCTGGAACCCCAGAGAGCCAGCAGCGTGTCCGTGCGGCCATCAACGATGCCGCCGATGAAGAGCTGCCAGAACCCACCCGTCATGAACAGGTTGCCGACCAGAAGGATCAGAACGAGAAGGAAGGCGGGAATGACGCTGCTGAGGATATACGAAAGTACCAACTTAGTACGAATGCGGAGGGAAAATCGGAGCCAGTCGGCGATGGGGCGCAGGAGAATTTTCACCGGCAGTACAATGAAGAGGGCGAGGAGGATGCGTTTCAAGCCGACGATTAGATCGTGAAGGTAGGGCAGCAGGCCGCTCAATAGGTAATTCAACGAATCTGTAAATCTGTCTGCGGCTGAATAGACTCCAGGGACAAGCGCTTCATATCCAGCCGCAAGATTGCTCTGGAGATTGAAAATGCTCAGAAAGATCAAGCCGATCACGCCGGCGACCGCGAAGAAGATCCTCTGGCGGAACGTGGTCGATGTGAACACCTCGAAGTTAAAGATCCAGACCGCCAGGAGGAAGAAGACCAGGAATTGGAGGCTGCCTGGCCAGCCCTGGAAGATGACCGCGGCGGCCACCAGCAACCCGATCACGACACGAATCCTGGTCAGTCTGATGTCGGCAGAAAAGCGGACGATCTGCAGGAACAGGGTCAGCAGGACGAAGAGGGTGGATCCACCGGTGGCGAGGTAGAGCCAAACCATGCCTCCCGGAGGGGCGTGAATGATGAACCAGAGGAAGAGAAAGTTCAGGGGAATGAGGGGGAATATCAGCCAGACAAGACGGTTGAAGCGGCGCATCTCGACGATGATATCATCCGCGAATCCCCAGTAGGCATGCAACCGTTTCAGATAGAGCCAGGATGAGGCGATAAGCAGTACAATCGCAGTCAGGTTGGTCACGAGGGGCAAGCCGCTCGCATAGCCGATCGCCAGGAGAAACAGCGGAGTGAAAGCAGGTAGAAAGACGTTTCTGAAGAAACGCCGAGGAGTCATGGTGATATACTCCTGAGAGATCTTTACGACTTCATTCGAGACACAATGAAATTCCTGCCCATCCTGCAGGTGATGAAAAATGTATAGAAGGATGGTCGAAGACTTCCGACATGAAGATCAAAGGTTGGGCTGGTAGCGAAACGGACTCGTACCGTTGATGATCAGGCGATATGATTATGATATTGAAAGGCCAGCGTATTTCTAAGACGTTCTCTGCAAGGTGAAAGTTACGACCATTTATTACCAATTCTCTTGCACCCTGTCAAACCGCAACAAGAGAGAGAGGGTTCCCGGGATGAGGGAACCATGTAGATCTATCAGAGGGTGAAATAGGCGGAATAAGAGGCCGATTCGGTTCTTCTACCGAATCGAACGGATACCCGCAACCGCCCGACAGCTGATGCCCTCTCCCCTGCCCTCCAACCCGAGGCCCTCCGTGGTGGTAGCCTTCACGGACACCCGTCCTGGTCTCACCTGCAACACCTCGGCAAGGTTGGCGATCATATCACCGGCGTGCGGGGCGATTCTGGGTTCCTGCAGGATCAGGGTGGCATCCACGTTGGATGCGGCATACCCCTCAAGGGTGATCATTTCCCGGATCCTGGCGAGTAAGATCAGACTGGAAATTCCCTTAAAATCCGGATCGTTGTCGGGGAAGTGTCTCCCCAGGTCACCCAGAGCGGCTGCCCCCAGCAGGGCGTCACCGACGGCATGGCAGAGCACATCCGCATCAGAATGTCCCTCCAGCCCGCGCTCAAATGGGATGGTCACCCCTCCCAGGATCAGCGGTCTGCCGGGCACAAGGCAGTGAACGTCATAGCCTTCGCCACAGCGGAAATCAAGCGGTTCCCCCGCCTGGAGCAGGGCGCGAGCTCGTTCCAGGTCGTCTTCACCAGTGATCTTAAAGTTTGCGGATTCCCCACCTACCACCGCGATGCGGGTACCCGGTAGACGCTCCACGTAGGACGCGTCATCGGTACCGGAGAAGCCATCCTTTTCGGCCAGGTCCAGAGCTTCGACCAGAATGTCCCTGTGGAAACACTGCGGAGTCTGGGTAAGAACGTAGCTGTCGCGGTCACGGACACCGCGTGAGAGGCCCTGCTCCTGCAGACGCAAAGTATCCACCAAAGGCAGACCCGGGACGGCACCGTGGTGTCCATCAAGCCGGGAAATTGTGGCGGCGATGAGCTTTTCGCTGACGAACGGCCTGGCCGCGTCATGGATGGCAACCGATCTGCTATGGTCCGGCAGCGCTTCCAAACCTGCCCGGACGGAATCGGTCCTCTCAGCTCCCCCCGGTACGGTTCGAATCAGTTTAGACGGCGCCCATTCCTCTCCCAATCGATCCGCCTCGTCAATCCAGTCATCACCGCAAACGAGCACGATGCCTGTAATCTCCGGCGAGCGTTCAAAGGTTTCGAGGGAATAGGAGACGAGAGGGCGAGAACCCAGGGGTATGAGGGGTTTGGGCAGGTGCGACCCAAGCCGCCGGCCGCGCCCCCCTGCGACGATCACCGCTGTGACGGCGGCATATGGGGCTGACTCCATGAGAGGCTCAGATAATCAGCATCGCATCGCCGTAGCTGTAGAAGCGATACTTCTGGCGCTTGGCGTGCCGATACGCCTTCATGATCTGGTTGCGATCGGCAAAGGCGGACACCAGCATCACCAGGGTGGATCCAGGAAGGTGGAAATTGGTGATCAGTCCGTCAACGACCTTGAAATTATAGGGGGGGTAGATGAATTTATCGGTCCAACCACTCTCAGCGCGGACTCCGCCGGTGAAGTTGGCCGCCGTTTCGAGCACCCGGGTGGTGGTGGTGCCGACGGCGAGAATGCGTCCACCACTGGCGATCACGCGGTTGATGGCTTCTGCCGAGGTCGGGGAGAGTTCGTAGTATTCCGAATCCATGTGGTGCCTAGAGAGATCCTCGACGCACACCGGTCTGAAGGTCCCCAGCCCGATGTGGAGGACGATGGGGATGATTTCCACCCCCTTCGCCTCGATCCGTTTTAAAAGATCGTTGGTGAAATGGAGTCCAGCGGTCGGGGCGGCTACTGCTCCTGAGACGCGGGCGTAGACGGTTTGATATCTCTCTCTATCATCAGGGTTGGGCGCTCTCTTGATGTAGGGCGGCAGGGGTGGGACGCCCACTTCCTCGACAATCTCGTGAAAATCGCCGTTGCAGACAAAGCGGACCACGCGGCCGCCGGAGATGGTGTTGTCGACCACCTCGCAATTGACGTTCTCGGCGAAGCAGATGGTATTGCCAGTCCGGACTTTGCGCGCGGGTTTAACCAATACCTCCCACAGAGAATCGTTCAATTCCCTGAGCAGAAAAACCTCAATCTTGGCATCAGTCTTGTCCTTCTGACCGTGCAGACGTGCCGGGAAGACCTTAGTCTCGTTGACGATCAGGGCGTCGCCGGGTTTGAGGAACTCGACGACGTCAGAGAAGGCGCAGTCGTCCATCTGTCCTGCAGTGCGGTTGAGAACAAGGAGCCGGGATTGATCCCGGACGGGCAGAGGGGCCTGGGCAATCAGGTTTTCAGCGAGTTTGAATTGAAAATCGGAGAGACGCATAGATCAACACCCTTTGAGAAGCTCTTTGTGAAACTCAATATTCTCTATATAAATCCTAAAATTACCTATATCAACATGCTCAGCTTAGCAAAAATTCAGCCCCGTCCTCCATGATCACAGTATCTGCTGTTGCTCGCCGCGCAGCAAACTGGGGGACCGGTCCAGATATTCGCAGGCGCTCACGGTGACCTGGCGGCCTTTGGGGGTGCGCTCCAGGAAACCCTGCCGGATCAGGAACGGTTCGTACAGCTCCTCGATCGTCTGAGCGTCTTCCCCCACGGTAATCGCCAGGGTTTTCAGCCCCACGGGACCGCCCCGGTATTTATCGATCAGGGAAAGCAGGAGGCGCTTATCCATGGCATCGAGACCCATCTGATCGACGTCCAGCAGGTTGAGTGACTGGTCGGCCATGGACCGGTCGATGGTGCCGTCTCCTCGCACCTGGGCGATATCCCGGATCCGCCTCAGCAGACGATTGCCGATCCGCGGTGTGCCGCGCGAACGGCGTGCGATCTCATCGGCTCCTTCGGCGTCGATGGTCACGGACATTTTGTCAGCAGATCGAGTCACGATGGTCGCTAACTCCGGAGCGTCGTAGTAATCCAGGCGCTCGGTGACTCCAAAACGGCCCCGCAGCGGAGCGGTGAGGTGGCCCGCCTGGGTGGTCGCTCCGATCAGGGTGAACGGGGGTAGATTGAGTCTGAGCGTCCTGGCTGCGGGCGGTAGAGGTACTCTTCGACGCTGGATGAGAGGCGGTGAATTTCATCAATGAAGAGAATGTCTCTGGGCTGGAGGTTGGTGAGTAGTCCAGCCAGATCGCCGGGCCTTTCCAGGGTTGGTCCCGAAGTGCAGCGGATTGCGACGTCCAGTTCGGCGGCGAGTACGTGCGCCAGGGTGGTTTTGCCCAGTCCCGGCGGCCCGTAGAAGAGACAGTGATCCAGAGCTTCCCCGCGCTCCACGGCCGCCTGGATGAAGATGCGCAGTTTTTCCACCATGCGCTCTTGCCCGACAAATTCGTCAAACGACTTCGGACGCAGGGAACGGTCCAGTTCGACGTCGGAATTCAGCGGTTCCGGTATGGTGATGCGGTCTTCGCTCACGGGGTCAGTTTTGCTAAGGCTTGTTTGACGATCTCTTCTAAACCGTCCGAGGGTGAAAGGTCCTTGAGTGCCTGGCGGATACTCTCTGTGGGGACTCCCAGATTCTGCAGAGCCCGGTATGCCTGACTCAGCACGGGGTCGGACGGGGTTCCGCCCGAGGGAGCGTACAGGAGTTCCTGGTCGGTCAATCTTTCTTTGAGCTGGATGAGCAGCCGGCGTGCAGTTTTGGGTCCGATGCCTGGGATCAAAGTGAGTCGTTTCCAGTCCTCATCGGCCAGAGTTTGCACCAGCTCGGCAGGCCGAATGCCGGCGAGGATCTGCATGGCCAGTCTGGGGCCGACGCCGCTGACTTTGATCAGCAGTCTGAAGAGTTCTCGCTCCTGACGCCCTTTGAACCCATAGAGGGCAAAGCCATCTTCTCTGGAGTGGAGATGGGTGTAAACCAACGCGTCGCTGCCCGCCCTGCCGAAACTGTCGCCGGTTTGATCTGCCGTATGGAGGTCAAAGCCGATGCCATTCACCTCGATGACCAGGCGTCCCGGTTCCAATTCGACTATACGGCCGCGCAAGAAATCGTACAAAAGTTCTCTCTAAGGTTGATTTACAGGCGTTTGAGCGCCTCTAGGGTACGCAGGAAGACTTTTCAGGTGACAGTGCTCTACAGATGGCTACAGCCAGCGCATCTGAACAGTCCAGCGATTGGGGCAAAGAGCGGAGCTTAAGGATCTGG
>JALGZU010000380.1 GCA_025774735.1 candidate division LCP-89 bacterium
CCCTGCAGGCGGCCAACGTCGACGTGGGCGGGCGGCTGATTGAGATGGCCGAAACGGAATACTTCGTGCGAGGTCTGGGCTATTTCAGGGGAGATGACGAAAACGCCATCATCGGACAGATCGAGAAGATCGCGCTTGGGACCGATCCGAACGGCCAGCCCATCATCCTCAAGCAGGTCGCCGACGTGCACGTCGGCCCCGAACTGAGGCGCGGCATCGCCGAGTGGAACGGTGAAGGAGAAGTCGTCGGAGGCATCGCCGTGATCCGCTGGGGTGAAAATGCTTTGGCTGTCATTGAGCGGGTCAAGGGGAAGTTGAACAGCCTCCAGGCAGGTCTGCCCGAAGGCGTCGAAATCGTCACCGCCTACGACCGCAGCAGCCTGATCCACCGCGCTATCGCCACGCTGAAGGAAAAACTGCTGGAAGAAATGCTCGTCGTGGCATTGATCACCCTGATCTTTCTCCTCCACGTGCGCAGCTCCCTGGTGGCGATCTTCACCCTCCCCGCCGGAGTCCTGATTTCCTTCATCGTCATGAACGCGCTGGGCATCAACGCCAACATCATGTCGCTGGGCGGCATCGCCATCGCCATAGGAGTCATGGTCGACGCCAGCGTGGTTATGGTTGAAAACGCTCACAAGCATCTCGAGCGCGACCTCGGCGCAAAATCCCGCACCGACGTCATCATTGATGCCGCCAAAGAGGTTGGCCCCGCCCTCTTCTACAGCCTTCTGATCATCACGGTCTCGTTTCTACCCGTCTTCAGCCTGCAGGCTCAGGAAGGGCGCCTCTTCAGCCCCCTGGCCTACACCAAAACCTTCGCCATGGCCGCTTCGGCGTTATTGGCTTCTGATGTTTTACTTCGTGCGGGGCAAAATCCGCAGCGAAGAGAAGAATCCGTTGTCCCGCTTCTTCATCGCAATCTACCGCCCCTTGATTCAGGGCGTGCTCAGGTGGCCTGTCCTGGTCATTCTGGCCAGCCTGCTCATCCTGGCGGTGACGATCATCCCCTACTCCAGACAGGGCAGCGAATTCATGCCTCCCCTGAACGAGGGCGACCTGCTCTACATGCCCACGACGCCGCCGGGATTATCACCGGCCAAGGCGGCCGAACTCTTGCAGCAGACCGACCGCATCATCAAGACCTTTCCCGAAGTTGTGAGCGTCTTCGGCAAGATCGGCCGAGCCGAAACTGCCACCGATCCGGCGCCTCTGTCTATGATCGAAACCACCATTATTTTAGAGCAGGATAGGGATAAGTGGCGTCAGGGCGTCAGCATGGATTCGCTGATCCGCGCCCTCGACGCAGCCATCCAGATCCCCGGACTGACCAACTCCTGGACCATGCCCATCCGCACCCGCATCGACATGCTTTCGACCGGAATCCGCACGCCGGTGGGCATAAAAATCATGGGCGACAACCTCGATTCCCTGGCTCGGGTCGGTGTGGACGTCGAAGGGCTGGTGAACGGCTTGCCGGGTGTCGCATCGGTGTACGCCGAACGGGTCGTCGGGGGCGTGATGGACGTTCAGAACGTCATCAAGACGGCTCTGGGCGGCATGAACGTCACCTGGACGGTCGAAGGCCAGGCGCGCTACCCGGTCAACCTGCGCTACCCGCGCGAACGCCGCGATGACCTCTCCGATATCCGCCGGGTGCGCGTCTCGACGCCGGGAGGGTACACCGTCCCACTCGGCGAGGTTGCCGAGGTACGCATCACCGACGGCCCGCCCATGATCAAGACCGAGAACGCCCGCAAAACGCTCTGGGTTTACGTGGACACCCGCGAAAGCGATATCGGCGGCTTCGTCTCCGGTCTGCAGAACGCCGTCAACGAACAGATTCAACTGCCCGCCGGTTATTCCCTGGTCTGGTCGGGGCAGTTCGAATACATGGAGAGGGCTTCGAAGCGGCTGCGCATCGTCGTGCCCATCACCCTCTTGATCATCTTCTTCCTGCTCTTCCTGCACTTCCGCAACGTCTGCTCTTCCTGCACTTCCGCAACGTGACCGAATCACTGGTCGTCATGTTGAGTCTCCCCTTCGCTCTGGTCGGGGGCGTTTGGTTGATGCACATTCTCGATTTCAACATGTCAGTGGCCGTGGCGGTGGGCTACATCGCCCTCCTCGGTCTGGCCGCGGAAACCGGCGTGGTCATGCTGGTCTACCTGGACGAAGCCTTCGACCGGCACAAGCGCGAAAACCGCCTTAATGTCGTCTCTGACCTGAAAGCCGCGGTCATGGAAGGAGCCGTCATGCGCGTCCGCCCCAAACTGATGACCGTCGCCACCACCCTGATCGCACTTTTACCCATCATGATCAGCACCGGCACCGGATGAAGCGCATCGCCGCGCCTATGGTCGGCGGCCTGGTCTCTTCGACGATTTTGACCCTGTTGATTCTCCCCGCGGTTTACTACCTCATCAAGCGCCGCCACGTCCAATCCGATCCCGAACCGGAAGCCCCCGCTCGATAATAAGCCGAAAATTTCCTTGACCTTAAGAGAATTTATCCTCACATTGGGGCATCGCTGAATCGATCTATCCCAATAACATCTCTCAGAGGAGGGAATTCAATGAGAAGCAACTCATTCAACGTTTTGATGGTCGGTCTGCTGGCTCTCCTGTTGCTGGTCGCCTGGAACGGCTGCACCAAGAAGCAGCCCGAACAGAAAGCCGAAACCGAGGCCGAAGAGCCCGCCTACACCGGCACCGTTGATGAAGACGGCAAGGCCAAGGGCAGCGCTCTGGCCGTCATCCACACCGCTGACGCCCTCTACCAGTGTCCCATGCACCCCGAAATCGTAACCGACCACGCCGCGGCCCGCTGCCCCGAATGCGGCATGAACCTGGAGAAAATGTCCGATGAAAACCTGGCCTCACTTCGGGCTTCCAATCCCAAGGGCTGCATGATGTGCGCCTACGTTCTCCCCGGTGACGCCGAAGCCACCCAGTGCCCCTACGGTACGGAGCTGGGGCCCGCACCGCATGACGACGACGCGGGAGCGGAACACGGCGAGGAAGGCGAAGAAGAAGGCGGACACTGATGCGATGATAACAGTCTGACGATAGCATATAAAAGGGCGATCCAGCGGATCGCCTTTTTTATGTTTTAGGGGCAATCCCCCGTGGTTGCCCGCAGGCTGGTCATTGCGAAGAATCCGCCGAACGGCGGATAACATGGCTATCTTCCGTCCCCGCGTCATTGCGAGGACACCGAAGGCGAACGAAGCAATCTCATCTTCCCCAGCCGCTGTCATCCCTGCGAACGCAGGGATCCAGAGGAGTCAGGAACGCGGCTGGGTGTTCGCCCTTTTTCTCTCCTGCCCTTTAACATGTCATTGCGAGAGACGAAGTCCCGAAGCAATCTCATTTTTGAAAATTTCAATCAGCGCCCCCTAATCACTCCATTCTACATTCTAATTCCCTCCCTCTCGTCTTCCAAAAAATTTTCCCTCATTTTATCTTATCACTTGACTTAATCAAAAAAATTCTTTATATTGTTAGATGGATAAGTATACTTAATACTGAAAACCTGTCTCTCTGCTCGAGCAAGTTCAAATATTCACATAGGAGTTACAAACCAATCAAGTTTGGAGGCTTTATGAGCAGCAACCTGAGAAGTTTTGGTTTGAACCGGTCGATTTTGACCGCCGCCGTCTGCCTCGCCTTTCTCCTCGGCAGCAGCGCCTTCGCGGAGGTCATCACCTTCGAGGACAACTGGGGCCGCGCCGGTTTTAACCTGGTTCAGCAGGACGCCGGCGGCGTCGAGATCGTCTTCTCCGTGCCGCAGATGGCCCTGTTGGAGATGGACATCAACGGCGAACGCATGCACAACGTGACCATTCCGGGGGTCATCCTGCCCAACAACGCCGGGGCTCCCAACCTGCCCGGCATGGGGCGCTTCGTTGCTATTCCGGAAGGCGCCTGGGCGGAATTCGAGATCGTCGACTACCGCAGCGAAGTCTTCCACGACCTTGACATCGCGCCCGCGTTCGTCATTCCCCGGGGCGATGACGACCGGCCTCTGCAGTATGAGAAGGACCCAACTATCTACAACCTCGACGCCGACTATCCCGAATCGCCCGTCATGATGAGCGAAACCACCGACATGCGCGGCGTGGACGTGGTGACTGTGGGCATCACCCCCTTCCAGTATAACCCTGTCACCAGAGACCTGACCGTCTATACGGACATTCGCGTGCGGGTGAACTTCTACGGCGGCAACGGTTACTTCGGCGAGGATCGGCTGCGCAGCCGCTATTGGGAACCGGTCCTGCAGCAGAACCTGCTGAACTATTCGGCGCTGCCCCAGATCGATTTCAACAAACCCCGCCCGCAGACCGATGAGGACAATGTCGAATACCTGATCATCGTCCCCGATGATCCCTGGTTCCTCGCCTACGCCGACACCCTGAAGCGCTGGCGTAGCGAGCAGGGCATCATTACCGGCATCACCACCCTGACCGAAATCGGCGGCAATAACGCCACCATCATTGAGAACTACATCAACAATGCCTATGCCACCTGGGATCCGGCGCCCGTCGCCGTACTCCTGCTGTCCGATTTCGAGAATTCCGGGGATGTCTACGGCATTACCGCGCCGTTCTACAGTGGGGTTGCCTCGGATAACGTTTACGCCGACATCACCGGCAACAACCTGCCCAACCTGAACATCGCCCGCATCTGCGCACAGACTCCTCAGCACCTCCAGACCATGATCGGCAAGATGCTCGATTACGAGCGTTATCCTTACACCGACCCCGGTTTCTACGACGATCCCCTGATCGCCGGCGGCTGGCAGACCGACCGCTGGTTCATCATCTGCTGCGACGTAATCTGGGGGTACTTCAATTACATCCAGGACAAAAGGCCCGAACGGCAGTACAGCGGTTTCACCAACGGCCAGGCACCGCCGGAATGGTCCACCAATCAGAATACCTACATGATCATAGACTACTTCGGACCGACCGGTTTAGGCTACATCCCTGCAACGCCGTCTCACCTGACCAATTGGACGGGCAACGCCACCGGCATCAATGCCGCCATCAACGAGGGCACGTTCCTGCTCCAGCACCGTGATCACGGTTCGGTCACCGGCTGGGGTGATCCCAGTTACAGCGTCACGAACATCAACCAGCTTACCAACACGATGTACCCTTACGTCTGGTCAATCAACTGTCAGACCGGAACGTATAACGGTGGAACGGAGTGTTTCGCAGAAGCCTTCCACCGTTCGCAGTACGGAGCTCTCGGCATAACGGCGGCCTCGGGAACCTCCTACTCTTTCGTCAACGACACCTACGTCTGGGGTATTTACGACAGCATGTGGCCCGATTTCGATCCGGGTTACGGCGCCGATCCGGTAGGAGAGTTTGACCTGCGCCCCGGTTTCGCCAACGCCAGCGGCAAGTATTACCTGGAAGCGTCCAACTGGCCGTACAATCAGACCAGCAAGCCGATTACCTATCACCTCTTCCACCACCACCCCAGAGCCTGACGGTGATGCATGACGGAGTGATTCTGGGCGGCATCGAGGAATTCACCGTGACCGCAGACGACGGCGCCCTGATCGGTTTAAGCGTGGATGGAACCTGGATTGGAGCCGCTGAAGCCACCGGAGCTCCGGTGACCATATCTTTCGATCCGCTGACGCCCGGCCAGATCATGAGGGTGACCGTCACCAAGGCCAACTACTACCGCTACATGGCCGACGTGGACGTCATACCACCTTCGGGACCCTGGGTCACCTTCGAAAGTGCCACCGTGGCTGACGATCTCCTCGGCAATAACAACGGCCAGCTGGATTACGGTGAAACCTCACACCTGACCGTCTCCGCCGAAAACATCGGCATCGCTACCGCCACGGGCGTAACCCTGAATATCCTGACCAGCGATCCCCTGCTGACCATCGTTGACGGCACCGAATACGTCGGCGACATCGCTGCGGGCGCTATCGCCACAGCCGATCACGGCTTCTCCGTCGAACTCGATGCCTCCGTTGAAGACGGCTACATCGTCGCCATGACGCTGCAGGCGGTTTCGGATACCACCTGGGAGAGCAGCTTCGCTCTCACCGCCCACGCGCCGGATGCTGAGTACGCTGGCAACCTGATCGACGATCCCGCTCCCGGCAACCAGAACGGCAACCTGGATCCGGGCGAAGCGGGTACCATTACCGTCAGCGTTTTGAACGATGGCTCCTCCACCGTGCCGGATCTGATGGTTGACCTGACCGTGGCTGATCCCTACGTTACGGTCACGACAGCGAGCATCAATGTAGGCACGCTCGCTCCGGGCGAATCGGGTCAGGGCACCTGGGATATCGAAGCGTCGCCCTCCTGTCCGCAAGAATACCCGGTTACGCTGAACCTCAGCTTCGCGGGAGCCGGAT
>JALGZU010000381.1 GCA_025774735.1 candidate division LCP-89 bacterium
CGTGCTCCAGTCCAGGCATCGAAGGTTAGAGCAGTCAATTCATCGTTCTCTATGGTAACGATGAAATCGAAGAAGCCGCCGGAAGCAGGGATGGTGATTGGCGGGGAGACAGGATCTAGACTGACATTTAAGGCAATTGGTGGAGTCTCACTATATTTGATGGTGGTGTAAGCCTGATCTTGAATGCTACCTACGCCGGCGATGTATCCCGTAACATAAGCAACCCCAACGTCATCAACGGCGATTGCGAAAGCACAGTCGTGGCCTATGAGACCCGGTCCGTCGTAAATGGCTATCCACTGCTCTACACCTTCAGAGTCATATTTAATAGTGGTATAATCTTTACCTCCTCCGGTAAATGGAAGATTACTCTCGCCGGTAACATAGACGTTGCCCTCAGAATCCAGAGCGATATCGTATGCACTGTCATCTCTGTCATCTGGACCGGCGTAGCGCGCCACCCACTGCTCTTCACCATCGGAATTATATTTTACAGTTGCGAAATCATAATACTCTCCACCGAGATAAATCTGGTCTTCGCTGCTGCCAGTTACATAAACATTTCTCTCTTCGTCTATTTCTATGGATGCGAACTTGTCTATATAACCCAGACCGCTATAAATCGCCACCCACTGTTCCACACCATAGGTATCGTATTTGATAGTAATACCGTCACCTCCACTCCTTCCGGTCACATAAATATGTCCATCCGTGTCCACAGAAATGGCTTCGCCTATATTGCTTTCCCCGATGTTATATCTCGCCACCCATTGCTGCACGCCATCGGAGTTATACTTAAGGGTGGTGAAATCGCTATTTGGATAGGCATAACCACTTTTCCCGGTTATATAGGAATTTCCTTCAGTGCCCATGGCGATGGCAACCGCGTAGTCGTCCCCGTTTTCAGGACCGTTGTACAGAGCCACCCACTCTTCAGTTCCAGCGGAATTATACTTGATGGTCGTATAGTCTAATCCCGTTCCACTGCCTGCACTGTGTCCGGTTACATAAACGTCCCCATCCTCATCCACCGCGATGGATTTGGCGTAATCATTACCATTCCCAATCATAATCCATCCCACTCCCTCTACTCTGACCTGTAACGTAGATATTTCCCTCTGCATCGACGGATAAGGAGGTGGCATGGTCATTAGAATTCCCAGGGCCGTTATACGTGGCCACCCATTCTTCCGCGCCGCTGGAATTGTATTTAATCGTAGCATAATCCCTGAGGTTCAATCCTTGATGATCCCAATTGCATGCTCCAGTGACAAACACATTTCCATCCGTATCCACGGCAATATCGTACGCTTGATCATCCCGATCTTCCGGACCGTTGTAGATTCTTACCCAGTGTTCGTAAACCTGTGCACTGGCATTATAAGATACACCCATTAGAAGCACTATAATCAGGACAGCCAGCGAAGTCAATATTTTAATCGAGCCCTTCATGGTTCTTCTCCTCTGTTTAAAATAAAAGGGACGCCAGAGCGTGCCGCACTTTCAACTCCTCCACTATTTCATTAGAACCATTTTCCCACTGGAGCTGAAATCACCCGCATTCAACCGATAGATGTACACTCCGGACGCCAACCCGGAGCCATCGAAGGTTACCTCATGCACCCCCTTGCTACGCCAGCCGTTCACCAATTCCGCCACCCGTCGTCCCGAAAGATCGTAAACCGAAAGATTCACGAATCTGACTGCTGACAGCCTATAGCTGATGACTGCCGCTGGATTGAACGGGTTGGGGTAGGCGTTATGCAGGGTAGACATAGCTGGAACCTTAATAATAGATTCGCTCAACCAGGGATTGAAACTCTCGCCGTAAATGTTCCAGCCCGATCCGACCTGCTGGGGATCAACGATTGCATCACCTATGATACCCTGCTCCTTTGTGAACTCGAAATTATCGTACCCCCAAACCAGATTGGGCGCAGAACCCACACGAACTTCATAGGTGTAGAGTCCCGCCGGTGCAAAGAGCGGGACGTACTGGGTGATTTGACGGCTCACCGTCGCACCGCCTGCCAGCGTTACATCATAGGGACCGAATATCGGATTCTCCCAGAAGCCATTGGGCATGAGTACCGCCGTCCAGGCATCGAAGTTTGCCGGCACCGTCTCATTGTTGGTCAGGGTGGCGATAAAATCGAAGAATCCACCGGTCGCTGGAATGACGATCGGCGGGTTAACGGGCGTCACGGTCACTTCCAAATGCGGGGGAGGAGGACCCGCCAGGATCGAGACGTCGTCCAGCCAGAGGTCCGAATCATATCCGTTGCCGCCCGTTATCTCGATGCCGGTGAGGATGGTACCGGGAACGGGCCCATTGGTCAAATCGTAGAGCCCAAATCCGTTTTCATACATGATGGCGGTATTGAGCCATAGCGTATAGCTGCTGTAGGTACTATTATCGTAGAAAAAATGCACCCAGATCACTTCAGGATCATACCGTTTTATCCAGAACGTTATCGAGAGGATACTCACGGTTGGAGTCGGGGCAAAATCCTGCCGGAGCTCGGCCGATGGACCGACATTGGCTGTATAGGCGGAATAAAGACCGGTATGAGAATGGTTCGACCTCATATACCAGCCGTTACCATACCACGGATATAGCGCTCCTGTTTCAAAGCCACCGTTGGTGATCAATTCCTGTTGTGCCATTGCCGGTGCAGCCATGGACAACAGGAATCCCACCAATACGGAGAACAGGCTGAGCCGGTTGAAAATCGCTTTCATTTCCACCTCCTCAAATAGAAATTAACAATTTTATAGAAGCCTGCCTGAATACAATATACTACAGAATTATATAAAAGTCAAGAGATTTCGATTATGCAGTCATTTTTTTAATTAAACGTCTAAGAAACAAAAAAAGCCCCTTACGAATTCGAGGGGCTTTAAGCCTTTAAGCACCTAAATTAGTTTACTTTATCAACACCATTTTGCCGCTGGCGTTGAAATCACCTGCCTGAAGCTGATATATGTAGATGCCCGAAGCCAATCCTGATCCATAGGCAACTGGGTTACTTCGGAGTGGAGTGAGCAATTACACGGTTCAAAAGCTCTTGTAACAAAGCTCGATTTCGGTCACTGAGTGGTATCTGCATGCGGTTCTGGATGATCTCAGGGAGGCGGCAGAAGTTCTATCAAAAACGGCGAAAATTTCGGTTGCGATGTAGCAATTTATGTAGCATCTTAACATCCGTGCTCCGCAATTGCCCACCTAAGTGCAATTAAAACATAGTACCCCCGGGGCGATTCGAACGCCCGACCCGCGGTTTAGGAAACCGCTGCTCTATCCTGCTGAGCTACGGGGGCTGCGCAATAAATATATGAAAGTTTCAGACAGACTTCAAGCTTAAAATGCTGCATACTCCATTAAACAGCACGCCTCGAAAGTGCTTGACAAAGTGCCCAAAATGACCTATATTTTAACCTCGTGTAAATCTTAGTTTCTGCAGTTCGGAAACCCTGAAAACCTATGCGCCTCTCCCGAGCTTTCATCCCGACTCTGAAGGAAATACCTGCTGAAGCCGTCATCCCGTCGCACCAGTTGATGATCCGGTCTGGCATGATCCGTCAGCTTGCCGCCGGCATTTACTCCGAGCTGCCCTTCGGCTGGCGGGCGGCCCGTAAGGCGATGGATATCGTACGGGAAGAGATGAACCGCATCGGCGGGCAGGAGCTTTACCTGCCAGTCATGAATCCCATCGAGGTGTGGGAGGAGACCGGCCGCGCAGGCGATTTCGGCGATGAGATGTTCCGGCTGAAGGATCGTAAGGGTCACCAGATGTGCCTCGCTCCCACGCACGAGGAGATTATCTGCGATATCGCCCGAGCCTTCCTGAAATCTTACCGGGATCTACCCCAGATCTGGTATCAGTTCCAGACCAAGATGCGCGATGAACCGCGCCCCCGTTCGGGCGTTCTGCGAGCCCGCCAGTTTATCATGAAAGATTCCTACAGTCTGGACGTAGACGAAGAAGGC
This sequence comes from candidate division LCP-89 bacterium, assembly GCA_025774735.1. The sequence continues at coordinate 3,992 of JALGZU010000381.1, forward strand.
CTTGACAGGAGCTACAACCTCCATGCTGATGCATACCGCCGTTCATTCGAACGCTGCGGATTGGACTTTTTCGAAGTCGGCGCTTCGAGTGGGTTGATGGGGGGGACCGGTTCGCAGGAATTCATGGTGGAATCGACGCACGGCGAAGATAGCGTTGCCCGCTGC
>JALGZU010000048.1 GCA_025774735.1 candidate division LCP-89 bacterium
TTCTTCTCCGTCACCAGACGCCAGGCCGCTTCGAAGGCTTCGTCATCGGTTTGGCCCCGTTTTTCAGCCTGAGAGATGGTGTTCAGGATGGAGCGGATGTCCGTCCCCTGAGGACAGACGGCCATGCACGGAGCGATGGGAGTTGGTTCTGTTGGCTTGGACACCGTTATATGGCTTTATCCGTTAAACGCAGACGGCTCATCCCTATGCTGAGATCCCTGGAAAACCCGCTGGTTTCATAGAGAGGTGAGCCGTTTTGTGGACTTGTAAATGCTGTTCCCGGAGATCATCCGATCCCGATGCAGGCCAGTCAAAGCCCGGAGGCTTCCATCTGCATATCGGACGGATCACCCAGGAGGATGCCGCGGATCAGGGCTGTAACCATCACCACGGCGAACACGAGGAAAACGATCAGCCTGGTTTTATTCATCAGTCGTTTTACTTTCCGCCGGTTCGGCCAGGAGACCGTCGAGGATCTCCTGGATGGCGCTGCTCTTCAGGAAGAGCTTGCTCGCCCGGATGACCCCTGCCTGGTCGATGATGAAGAGGTGCGGGAGCTTGCTAACCTGGTAGTCCCTCACCACACCCGTCTGACGGCAGACCAGCACCGGAATTTCGATCTCGTAGCGTTTCGCTTCGGCTGCAGCTTGCTTGGCCGGATTGATGGCGTTCATCGAGAGAACCTTGACCTGGTCTTCGGGATAGGCTTCGACAATCTTCTTTAAATGCGGAATCTCCGCATGGCACTGCCGTCAATTCGATTTCCAGAAGTGCAGGATGACCACCTGCCCCTTGAATTCGGAAAGCGTGACCTCATCACCCGACGTCGTCATGAGCGTGAAGTCGGGTGCCGTATCACCATCGCTCAGCACCGCTAGGCCCTGTCCGGGAAGCATCAGGACGAAGAGGCAGATCAGGAAGAGTATTTTTATGCTTTTCATCTTCGATTTTATATTGTTCTTGGTGGTTATTCTTCAGGTGGATTGGCGATCAACTCGTCAATCATGGCCAGGATCGAGGTCATCTCCTCCTCGAACGGTTCGGGCTCTTTAATCCCGTCCGCCCTTAGGCGGATGATCCCGGCTTGATCGATAACGAAAACGGAAGGCAGCAGCAATTCCGCCGCCCCGTAATTTTCAAACGTCGCCCCTGTCGAATCAAACAGCATCGGTAGGGTGACAGGGGCATCCTTGATATAAATCGTATCGGGAGCGTAAAATTGCAGCCAGGCCATGCTGGCGTTCATGTTCAGAGCGATGACTTCCACTGCATTCGCGGGATAGTGATCGTATATTTCCGTCTGCAGGCTCGGAATCTCCGTGCCGATGCAGAAGGATCACGTGGATTCGAAAAAGTACAAAATCACGATCTCGTCGGCCGCATCAAAGGTAGATAGCGTCACCAGGGTGGTATCGATGTCATACAGCGAGAAATCGGGAGCAATTAAGATCTGCAGTGAACAGGTCGCAACGGTCGTCTCGTTTTCGAAAACCGTAAAGTCCCTCGTCTTCAGCAGGTTCGAATATAGAACGGTGTCGCTGCCGGAAGCGACTTCGGCTGATGCGTCGATGCGGTGAACTCCCGCATACAAGTCTTCTAGAATAATTGGGTGGGTGAAATATCCCAGGGTATCGCCGTCCAGAACGATGTGCAAAGGATCCACCAGAGAGCTGTCCGTGGTCAAACGGCCTTCAACTTGGATGGATCCTCTGAGTTCAGTCGGCACCGCCGTCGGTGGATCGCCGCAACCCCATAACAGATATATCGCCATCATAGCCAGTAGAACCGCACCGGCCGGTATTTTGGATCTATGTTGGAGAGTTGAGATCATAGGATGTGCTCCAGAGAGAGCAGGTAGGTGTTCATCTCGATGTCCTGATCGCTCCAGTAGTACCGGTATTTAAGCGAAATCTGCGTCTCCGCGTAGAGGTAGTGGCTCAAAATCCCCGAAATCGAATAGCTCTCGAAGCTGTCTCCCTTGAGGGATTCCAAGGCCACCGGATCTGACGGCTTCCCGTAGTAGTAGCGCCCCCGCACTTTCAAGATGGTCGCCCAGGACAGATACTGATCGATCTCGAAAGAGGGTGACGATGAGTGCAGGTCCACACTATCCCAGTGCTCCCGCCATTCCAGGTGCAGAGCGGTCTGAGTGGGGAAGAACTGCGATAGCCAGAAGGTAATTGTGTTGGAGACGAAATCGGCTTTGTCCCCCGCCGCGAAGAAGTAGTCGTGTCGCACCTGCAGTGCCGTTGAACGGGTTATCGCCTGGCGCAGTTTTAACTGGAATGAGTGCGCGTCGCTGCTGGAAGTGTCCGTTTCGTTGGAATAATAGGCGTAAGATCCTGATAGCAGCACGAATCCCGCCCAGTCGATCTTGCCGCCCGTCTCGAACATGGTGCCCATGAAGCCGCCCGCGCCCCGGGTGAGCTGTGCGCTCACGTGACCGTCCGCCGCAGCGGACAGATTGCGCTGGTAACGCAGGTTGAATAGCTCCTGGTAGTTCTCAACGTCCAGGTCGGAATACTGATATTTAAGCTGGATCTCGTTGTTGATGCCTAATCCCTGTGTCACCCTGACCAGAGTCCGGTTCTCGGGAAAATCGGCGATGTAGGGCAGCGGCTGGGTGTACTGCTGGTTGGGGTATTCGAACAGGACGGGATTGGGGTAGTTGTACTTGAGATAATCGGTGTACTGGTATTCCATCTTGACCTGGGTGAAATCCCCCAGGCTGAGAGGGCCTGCACCGGCGATGGCCGGTATGAAGAGAAGTACCGAGGCTGTGATAAGGGAAATCGTCCTGGAAGACATCGTGTTTCCGCTGCGTTTCAGGGTAAACCGTGCCGCGCCGGATTTACCCTATCTGATTGGTTTATACCGGTATGATAGCCGCTGATATTTCCATTCCGCCCGGACCGGGCGGCGCAGGCTTATCACGTAGGGCACTCGCCGGCGGAACCGGAGTACCCGCCGTCCTCGACTCGGCAGAGATCGCTGTCCTGAGAGTCATCGGCGTACATAATCGGGTCGCTCACGGGCTGGTCGAGCATGTAGACCATATGGTACCCGCAACCCGACAGGCTCGACAAAAGTGCCAGACCGATTCCGAAGATCAGCGTCAGTGTGAAGAGTCGTCTCATGACAGTGCTTCCGGTTGGTATAGTATTATACAAAATTTACAAAAAAAAGTTGCCTCAGTCAAGCAATTTCTCGTGGGGTGATTGATTGAAAAGTGTTCAGACCTCCCTTCTTCGAGTGGCAATGAGCGCTGCGGCTAACAGAATAAAGGCGGCAAAGATAATCCGCTTGGTTTGAGTGTAATTCAAGCTCTCGATCGCAGTCTGTATGTCGATGTCCTCCCTCGCCGTGTACAGAATCCAGTTCGTGCCCTGAATTACCGTTTTAGTGACTTCATAGAACTTGTCGTCCAACTGAAGATGGTCCTCATCAAATCCCGGCCCTGGAATCGTCAACGCGCTGTCGGAATTCCACAATCGTGTGCCTTGAAGGTCCTCCAGACAGAAGAGGTAGTCGCTCTCATCCTTTCCCCGCTTGAGGAAATCCATGAAGGCTCCCGCGGGAGTGACGCTCGCCGACAGGTAAGCCAGCGGTTGTGCATTCACATCCCGCACAGGTACGCTCCACTTCTCCCTGAATCCGAACGACCTGTCCGGCTGGATCGCCTCTATCTGGATACGTCGCATGATATCCGCATAGGAGATCGAATCCAGATCGGCGCCCGTCCCCGCCAACCGCCGGCCGTCCAGGCTTCTGAGTGAGAAATTAACCACGCCCGCATCACTGGCGGTGAAGCTCCGGCAGACAGCATCGGTCGTTTCGAGGAAACCTCTGTTCATAGGTGTGCCGGGCTTCCACCGCGCGATTTCCTGGCGGATGGCTTTCTGCTCCGCCAGTGCGATCAGCTCCCTCTGTAGCGCCTGGGACCAGTCCCCGATGACCTGAGCGTAAAGTTTGCCCTCGGCTTCAAAGTCATGTCGCGCTTGCCATAAAAGGGCACTCTTCGCTTCCCGCGTGATCTCCCAAGTGGCAAAACCGACGAGAAGCAATCCCAGGATGGCCATGAACCAGTAACCCCGGCGGTGGCGAGCCGTCGGGGCGCGTTTCTGATGGTCGTTCATAACTTGATCCGATTAATTGTGTTCTGGAGGTGGGACCTCAGAATTCTACCACCCCGTGAAAGACGTATACCGCCTCTCCCTCGAGCGTCGCTTCGGTGAATCCATCAGCTACGGCTACCACCAGCTCACCTCCCGGCTGTTGTACGCGGATGTTCGCCGCGTAGGGCAGCAAGCCTTTCGAAATCCCCGCCGCCACGGCGGCTACCGCCCCCGATCCACACGAAAGCGTCAATCCCGATCCCCTCTCCCAGACCCTCTGGCTGATTTTATCTGTCCCCTTGATCTCCACGAAAGACACATTAACTCCATCGGGAAAGAGGGAGTGATTTTCGAAGGTCGGCCCCAGCGTTTTGACCTGCTCGTCGCTGAATTCACCGAAGAGGACGGCGTGAGGATTCCCCGTCGATAAGGCCGTGATCTTGTAACCGGTCTTGTCGATTTTGATCTCCTCGTCCAGGCACTCCTCACCTTCCCCGCGCATCGGCAGGTCTTCCCGCTTGAACGAAACTGGCGGCATGCTGACACGCACCCGGTCGCCCGCCAGAATCTCCACCATGACGTCCCCGCCCAGAGTCTGGATCGTCATGGGTGAACTGACTGGATAGCCTTCGTCCCGGATGAACAGCGTCAGACAGCGCAGGCCGTTCCCGCACATCTGCGCCTCCTGTCCGTCCGCGTTGAAATACTTCATGCGGTAGTCGGCCCCCTCCGATTCCAGCAGTACGATCAGACCGTCACCCCCCACGCCGAAATGGCGCGTGCAGAGCTTGTAGATCATCTCCCGGTGCCACCAGCTCGGCGTCTCCGGATGTTTGATGCCGTCGATTAGGATGAAGTCGTTGCCGCAAGCGTGATATTTGGAGAACTGTAGAACGTTCTCGCTGGGTTGGCGCGGTGTCACGTCCATCATTTCACCTGCCTGTACTGTTGGATGCGTTAGTTATAGGTTTGATCGGATCTTTCGTGCTCTTAAAAAAAATAAGAGCTATTTCAGTTTTTTCAAAGCCTTTTTTGCCTCTTTACAGTTCGAGTTGAGCGCCAGAGCCTGCTCGTATTCGGAAGCCGCCGGCTCCAGCTCGCCCCGCTGCTGATAGATCCTGCCCAGCTGGTAATGGGCTTTGTACAGGGGCGGGTCGCTTTCCACAATATCTGATTCCAGGTAGGCTGTGAGACACTCCACAGCGCGATCCAGGTTCGTACCCGATATCGCTCCGGTTTTGCCGATGTTGTAGAGCGCCTCCAGTTCGGCAGGCTGAGTTTTCAGCTGTTTCTCCATGATCCGGAAAGATCCTTCGTAATCCTCGATCTTCAGGTAAAAATCGTCCAGGTCAAAGTACAGATCGGTGTTGTCCGGATCCTCCTCGATAGCAGCCAAATGCTCCTTCTCGGCGGCCTCGTAGTTCTTCTCGTGTTCGTGAATCCGGGCGTACGAACGGTGCGCCCAGACCGAATCCCGCTTCTTGATCTCCTCGAGTTCGACGTAGGCCTGCTTATCGCTGCCGCCCACGATCCCCGGAGCCTGCAGGTAGAAGCGCACCAGCCCGTCCCGAGCCCGCACGTGGTCCGGATTCAGCTCGATGGCTCGAAGAAAATTCCGCTTCGTCTTCTTGGCCAATCCGATCTTCGTGAAAGGGCCCGCCTTCTGCGCCTTCCGTCCGTAGGCGGCTGCCAGCCAGAAATGATGATCGGCGTTGTCCTCCTCCAACTCCACCGCTTTCTGGAGCCATTCCAGAGCCGTGTCGTGATCCTTCCTCCAATAATAGATGCGGCCGATATGCTGGATGGCGGTCGTATTCGTGGGTTCGCTTTCGAGGATCTCCTTGAAGACGCCTTCCGCATCCCCCCAGCGCCCCTCTTCAAACAGTTGGATACCCGTGTTTAGCTGGTCAGGGTCTGCTGCAAACAAAGTTGTGGATCCGATCAGAAAAGCGAAGAGCACTAAAGTTACACGCGCCGAGGGGGGAAGATACTTACGTATGAGAACGCGATTTAGATTGGCTGTAGATTTCCTCATAGTTGACCTATCCTGTAAATTTCGTGGACGTATTGCCGATTGGTTTGCTGCTTGGAGGTGACTTAATCCAATTCCTTCAAAGCCTTCTTTGCTTCTTTGAGTTTCGGATTAATGGTTAGAGCGGCTTCGTAGTGAACGCGAGCTGAATCGATCTCACCTGCCTGGTGAAAAACCATGGCCAGTCTGTGATGAGCCCAATCTATACCCGGATTATCTTTCCCCGGCTCACTCAGCAAAAACGCCTGTAAACAACCCGCCGCCCGTTCCTGTCTCAGTCCTGAATAAGCGCCGGTTCTGCCGATCTGGTAGAGGGCGTTTAACTCATCCGGGTGAGCTTCCAATATACCTTCAAAGGTCTCGAAGGCCTCGGCGTACTTTTCGGTTCTCTGGTAAAAGTAACCCAGGGAAAAGTGATATCTGGTACTATCAGGTTCAGATTCGATCAGATTCAGATATTCCTGTTCCGCCAGATCATACTTTTCATCATGTTCATAAATGAGAGCATAGGCGCTGTATCCCATCACTGGATCTCGTTTCTTAATCTCCTCGGCTTGTGCTTTGGCCTTTTCAGCGCTGCCGCCCACGATCCCCGGCGCCTGAAGGTAAAATTGCATAAGCCCGAATCGGGCATCCAGGTGGTCTGGATCCAGTTCAAGCGCTCGCAAGAATTCTTTCTTCACCTTCTTCGCCAATCCGGGCGCTTTAAAGATGCCCGCATTCTGCGCCCGGATGCCGTAAGCCTGTCCCAACCAGAAATGGTAGTCAGCTTTGCAGTCGTCATATTTAACCGCCTTTTTCAGCCACTTCTGTGCCAGTTTGGGATCATCGTCGAGTATTAGGCTGATTCTGCCCAGATAGAAAGCGACTTCGGCGTTGGTATTGTCCTCGTCAGCCAGGTTCTGAAAGATTTCCTTCGCTTCGGCGTATTGTTCCTCGTCGAAAAGCTGTATCCCCTGGCCGAGTTTGCCGGCTTCGTCAGCCCGGAGAATTGACGTTAAGAATATCAAGAACAATAAAGCAGATAATCCAGATTTCAGTAAGCTTGCGAACGGGACCATACTCTTGCTTGTAACGGTTAAACCAATCATTTAACTTCACTTACAGTTTAAACACGACTTTCAATCCTTCACCTTTCAGTTTGATGTCGAAGGCCTTCTGGAAATCCTCCAGGGCAAACTGATGCGTGACCAACCGCTTCAGCGTCTCCAGCAGACCCGCCTCAATCAAGCCCAGCATGCGGAACCAGGTGTCGTACGTCCGCCGCCCGATGATGCCGTGAATCGTCAGGCCTTTGAAGACGACGTCCCGATTGAAATTCACTGAGATGGGTTCGCGCGGGAGTCCCAGGAGCAGAACCTCACCTCCCATGCGCACGCATTTGAAAAGATCATCGTACGCCGAAGGATGTCCCGACATCTCTGCCACCACGTCCACCCCGCGGCGCACCGGATCGCGGCGGCAGTGTTCAAGGAACGCCTGCCGACCCTCGTCCGTGCTTACGTTGAAGGTGTAATCCGCCCCGTTGTTCGCCGCGATGTCCAGAAGACTCTGGTTGACATCCGTGACCAGCACTTCCCTCGCGCCGCTGATCTTGGCGATCTTCGCTCCCATAATTCCGATAGGTCCGGCGCCTAAAAGGGCCACGCTTTTCGCCACTACGTCCACAGGAGAGAGCGTGTGCACCGCATTGCCTATGGCGTCCAGGTAAGCCGCCACCTCTTCAGGCAGGTCGGCCGGGAGTTTTATCACATTGGAAACGGGTACCACCACGTACTCGGCGAAACAGCCGTCCGCGTCGATCCCTTTAATGATCGTGTTGATGCAGACGTGCCCCCGGCCCGTGCGGCAGTTGATGCATTCCTTGCAGAGGATGTGCATCTCAGCCGAAACGTAATCGCCGGCATTGATCTTCTCGACTCCCGGGCCGACCTCCACCACATCCCCGCAGAACTCGTGGCCGGTGACCACCGGCAGGGCCGGTTTCATCCGGTTGGTCAAATCGGGATCGCTTTTGTAAATGTCCAGGTCGGTGCCGCAGATGGCCGCAGCCCGCACCTTGATCAGTACGTCCGTGGGCGATTCGATCTTGGGTTGCGGCGCATTGTCCTTATAGGTCAAGCCCCTTTCCGGGCTGGTCTTCAAAAGTGCTTTCATGGATGTTTTCGGTTTTTGGAGAAGTGTTCCTCTTGAAAATTAATCACAGTATGTTCGTCCCTTTAGGGCTTGTGTTTCAATTGCCTCACTTCGCCCACCCGCACGGTCAATCCGGTCTGGTCGAAGTAATTCAAGATTGGCGTGGTGAATTTGCGCGTCGAATTGAGTGCTTCGCGCGCCTCGAAGAAGGCGATCTCGTCCTTCTCTTCAAAGAGTTTCAGCACCGTTTCCTTCGCCTCTGCGATGCGCTTGCTGTGGAAAATCAAAGCCCGGCCGATCTTGATCGCCAGCTCCATCAAATCGCCCCGGTCCACCAGCCCTGAAATGACCTTGCGGACCTCTTCCGCGGGAGCCTCAAGCTGCTCGACCAGCTCCTCGAATTCCGGTGTCACGAAGCCGGCATCCCAGTAGATCTGAACGACCTTCTCCGCCAGCATCTCCTGCCGCTTGCTGAATCGAATCTGATGCCCCTTCTTCAGAACGTAGAGCCGGGACAGTTCAATGTCGCTGCCCTCGACGGTCCGGTCTAAAAAGGCATCGTACAGACCCATATCCACCTTACCGAACAGCTTTCCCGCCAGTTCCGACCGTTTCAAACCCAACCGGTGGGGATTGGCCTTGTGAAATTCCTCCAGGATCGATATCATATTGAGGCGGGCTTCTTCCAGCACCGCGCTGTGCACCACCCAACCGGCCTGAGGAGTCCCCAGTCGCGTCAACCGGTCGTCAACCTCCAGTTCTCCCATCAACCCGGCGACTTCTTCCTCGGGCCGGGAAATCTCCTTTGCCACCGATTGAACCGTAAAAGGTTGAAATCCTCCCTTGCGGATGTGCTGTTCCACCAGGTCTTTAGGCCCACCTTGGTCTAAGGCTTCCAGCGCTTCTAGCTCGTCTTCGGGCAGGTATTTCAGCTTCTCGGGATGTACGTCCAGAACTTGCCCCCCACCGATCGTCCGCCCGGGGGAATAATCACGGATCACGAACCGGTCCCCAATCTCACAAACGGTCGGTGATTCAAGCCTTAATTGCAGATAGCCCGGCTGACCCGGAACTACCGGTTTCTTCTCAAGTGGAACCACCCGGGCCAGGTATTCGGCCGTCCCCAGATGTAACCGCACCCGCTGGCGGTTGGTCAAAGGTTTGGAGGTCGAGGGCAGGTGGTGGTAGGCTACGTTTAACATGTAGGTCGGCTTGTAGTAGCCCGACTGAGCTAGCAGGTCGCCGCGCTCGATCTGGGAGGTCTCCACGCCCTGCAGGTTGATAGCAGCGCGGTCGCCGGTTCGGGTTTTGGCCACTTCGACGTTGTGTACCTGGATGCGCTTGATGCGCACATTGATCCCCCTGGGGAGAAGTTCCGCCTTCCCACCCGGTTTCAATTCTCCGCCCAGCACAGTCCCGGCGACTACGGTCCCCGAACCCTTGATGCTGAAAATCCGGTCTACGTACATGCGGAATACGCCTCGGTCCGCGCGAGCCGGAATCTCCGCGGCGAGATCCAATACCCCCTGCTTGATCTCATCGATCCCTTTACCGCTCAGGCTGTCCACCCGGAAGATGGGTGCCTTTTCCAAAAAAGAGCCCGCCAGCCGTTGCCGTACGTCCTCCTCCACCAGCTCCACCCAGTCAGGATCGACCATGTCGATCTTGGTCAGGGCAACCAGGCCGCGCTGCACGTCCATCAGCTTCAGGATTTCGAAGTGTTCTTCCGACTGAGGCATGAATCCGTCGTCGGCAGCCACTACCAACAGAACCGCGTCCACCGTGACCACGCCGGAGAGCATGTTTTTGATGAACTTCTCGTGACCCGGCACGTCGATGAAGGTGAGGTTGTCCCCCAGGAAGGCGAAGCCCAGGTCGATGGTCATCTCCCTCTCTTTCTCTTCCTGGAGGCGGTCGGGGTCAGTGCCGGTCAGAGCCCGGATCAGAGCCGATTTGCCGTGATCGACGTGCCCTGCCGTTCCGATGACGATATGCTGCATGGTAGGTCCGAAACGCGAAGAATTGTAATTTAAGCTGTCAAACCAACAGAGTCAAGCAGAGCTTTGCGTTGTCTCTTTTGAAAGTAGGTTGCAGGTAAATGTACTAAAGAGAGCTTTCTAAGTCCCCGGCTCCGTCATCGACCAGGGATCCAGAGCCTTGTTCAACTCCTCTTTGCTGAGGACATCCTGTTCTTCGGCCACCTCTCGGACCGTCTTCCCGCTGGCGTACGCCTCCTTGGCGATCTTAGCGGCGGCCTCGTAACCGATTTTTGGGGTCAGGGCTGTGCACATCGCCAGGCTCTTCTCGATCATCTCGGCACAGCGCTCTTCATCCGCTTCCAGATCGGTTATGCAGCGGTCCGTGAACGCTCTTGTGGCCTTGGTCAGCAGTTCGATCGATTCCAACAGGTTGTGCGCCATCACCGGCATCATCACGTTAAGTTCGAAGTTGCCGGACAGGCCTCCCAGAGTGATCGCCGCGTCGTTGCCGATCACCTGGACCGCCACCTGGCACAGCGCTTCGGCCATGACCGGATTGACTTTGCCCGGCATGATCGACGAGCCCGGCTGCACCGCCTGAAGCTTGATCTCGCCGATGCCGCAGCGCGGTCCCGATCCCAGCCAGCGCACGTCGTTGGCGATCTTCATCAAGCTCACCGCCAGCGTTTTCAGGGCCCCGCTCGCCTCCACGACTGCATCCTTGCTCCCCTGAGCCTCGAAATGATTGGCCGCCTCCCGAAATTCCAGCCCGCTGATTTGATTGATCTGGTCTATGGAAATTTTGGCGAACTTGGCGTGGGTATTGATGCCGCTGCCCACCGCCGTACCGCCTAAGGCTAGTTCGGATAACCGTCCTTCTGTGCCTTGGATTCTCGCAAGGCCGTTTGCCACCATGGCCGCGTAGCCGCCGAATTCCTGCCCCAGCCTGATCGGTGTGGCGTCCTGCAGGTGCGTCCGCCCGATTTTTATGATCTTATCGAACTCTTTCGCCTTGGCTTCGAGAGATTTTCTCAGCTCGTCCAGGGCGGGCAACAGATCCCTTTTAAGTCCCTCCATCGCCGCAATGTGTATACAGGTCGGGATCACGTCGTTTGACGACTGCCCCATGTTGACGTGATCGTTGGGGTGCGCCGGTTTCATCTCCCCGATCTTGCCGCCCAGAATCTCGTTCGCCCGGTTGGCGATCACCTCGTTGGCGTTCATGTTCGTCGAAGTGCCCGATCCGGTCTGGAATATGTCCACCACGAAATGCTCGTCCAGCTTGCCCTCCTGTACCTCCCCGGCGGCCTCGACGATCGCACGGCTGAGCTTATCGTCGAGCAATCCCAGCTTACTGTTCGCCTTTGCCGCGGCGCTCTTGACCATCCCCAGAGCCCGGATGAAACTACGCGGAAAACGCAGCCCGCTGATGGGGAAATTCTCCACCGCACGCTGCGTCGAAGCGCCCCAGTAAGCCGCTTTGGGAACCTTCATCTCGCCCATTGAGTCCCGTTCGGTTCTATATTTTTCATTAGGCATGATGCGCCCCATGTTAAGATATACCAAAGAGTGTCCGGTTGCTCGGTTCCCCGGTTCCCATGTCCCCGCAGTTCTTAATGCGTCTTTGATCTAATAATAGCGATGAAATCCTCGCGACTCGGTTCATCCCTTAGTTGCTTCTCATCGCGCAGAAGGAGATCGGGAAATTTCTCGCAGAACACCCGGGCGAAAATCCCCATTCCGTAACTCGCCACCTGTCCCAAATCGTTCGAAACTACAACGCCCTTTAAACTGCAGCTCGGCGATTTGGACTTGAAGATAAAGCCATCCATTTTCTCGGACGCCAGTTCGGTCACCTTATGCTTTGCCCATTCGGTCAGTCGATCGGTCAGGTCGATGTCTGTCTCTGCCGTCTTCAATCGCGGCGCCTCCGGGTCGCCGGTGAGCTGCATTCTTGACCGCGGGATCGGCAATCCGCACTCCACCTCCGGGCAGACGGGCACGTATTCGACGTACTGCCCCAGGATATCCCGCAGAAACCGGTCTAACTTGTGTCCGCCGTCGTAACGGACCTTTTCCCCCAGCAGGCAGGAGCTGATCCCTATTTTGATCGCCTCACCCATAGTGGCTTTGACTCGAATCAATCCTTCGCCAATTTGAAGTCAGATCTAAATGGTTTTATAACTTCCCCACCGATAATCGTGTACATGACCACGGTGTTCAATATATCTTCGGGTGGAATTTTAAAAACATCCTGACTTAATACGGTAAAATCGGCCAGTTTCCCCACCTCAATGCTGCCTCTCTCATCCTCGTCGAATGCTGCCTCTCTCATCCTCGTCGAATGCTGCGTAAGCCGCGTCCAACGTGAAACCCCTTACCGCCTCCTCGACCGTCATCTTCTGTTCGGGCAGCCAGCCTCCCACCGGTTTTCCTTCGTGATCCTGTCGCGTCACCGCAGAGTAGATCCCCCACAGCGGATTCGGTGATTCTACCGGAAAATCCGATCCGCAGGGGATGCGGCAACCCGAATCCAGCAACGAACGCCAGGCGCAGGCGTACTTGACCCGCTCCGACCCCAACCGATCCTCCAGCCAGGGCATGTCCGAGGTGGCGTGCGTCGGCTGCATTGACGGGATCACGCCCAGCTTCGAAAATCGCGGAATGTCCTCTGGTGAAAGCGCCTCGCAGTGCTCGATCCGCAGGCGCGGATCGTCATTTGAAGTTTCCTCGAGTGCCCGCTCGTAAGCATTCAGCACCTCGCGCACTCCCGCATCGCCCAGCGCGTGCACGCAGACCTGGAAGCCGGCTTCGAGGGCAT
>JALGZU010000049.1 GCA_025774735.1 candidate division LCP-89 bacterium
AGACGCCCATGTTGATCAAAATCCTGTTGGCATGGTCGGGGTGCGGTCTGCCGCGCTCCGGCTTCTCTTCGAATCCGATAATGCGCCGCTCTGAATCCATCCCCAGAACTCCGAACCGTTGCGACTGCTCGATGGGCATGTCGACAGTCGCCACGGTCAGCTTGGCCTCGTTTTCGAGATGGTAGTCGACCATAGGGCGGTAATTCATCTTGTAGATGTGGTCACCCGAGAGGATCAGAACCAGATCCGGCCGGTGAGTTTCCAGCAGGTGAATGTTCTGGTAGACCGAGTCGGCGGTGCCTTCATACCATCTGTTCGCGATCAGGTGCTGCGGCGGCACCGAATCGATGAATTCTCCCAGTTCTTCCCGGAAGAGATTCCAGGTCAGGCGGATGTGCCGGTCCAGGGTCATGGATCGATACTGGGTCAACAGGTAGATGGCTCGCAGGCCCGAGTTGAAGCAGTTCGAGAGGGTGAAATCGATGATCCGGTAATCTCCGCCGAAACTGACAGCTGGCTTGGCCCGCTCCTTGGTCAGGGGGTAGAGGCGTTCCCCTCTTCCTCCCGCCATAATCAGGGTGACGGCTTTCTTTCGTGAGGTCAAAATCGTGACGCGTCTAAGTTGAACCGGATTATCGAGATCTTATCGCTTCCGGCTGTGGAGAAGATAGAGTAATGAAGAGGTAAAATCAAGCAAATTTTCCCCTAATATCAGGCGCCTAAGATCGACCGGAGGATAACTGGGATGGATGCCCTCTCCCGCGGAGCCGAAACCGTCTTCTGATCGATTTCTACTTGCAGTTTGTGCGATTTTTAACTAAATTTAAAGAATAACTTACTCGCCGACCAATCCGGAATATGAACCTGATTAACAGAATCATTGCGGAATCCCTGCCCTTGGTCCCCAAATCGATCGTCGGATACTTTTCCGCCCCTTATATCGCTGGTGAAAAGTTGCAGGATGCTGTGGATTCCGTGCGCCGTCTCAACACCCTCGGCGCCTGCGCAACCATCGATGTGCTGGGGGAAGATATCCACCACCGGGAAGAGGCTTCAGCCTACGCAGATCAGTACATCAAACTTCTGGATACTATCCAGTCAGAAAAACTCGATGCCAACGTTTCCTTGAAACCCACCCAGATGGGGCTGAAGCTGGATCGCGATTTCTGCCTGGAGACGGTACGGAAGATCGCCGCGAAGGCTACCGAGACCGGCAACTTCCTCCGTATCGACATGGAAGACCACACCTGCACCGACGATACCTTCTGGCTGTATCGGCACTCGAAACAGGAATACTCCGTCGGCACCGTCATCCAGGCCTACCTGCGCCGTACCGATGGGGACCTCGATACCCTGATCCCGGAAAAAGCCAACCTGAGGCTCTGCAAGGGGATTTACGTCGAGCCGCCCCGTATCGCCTACAAGGAGCGGGAGCTCATCAGATTGAACTACCAGCACCTCCTCGAGAGGCTTCTGGAGGCGGGTTGCTACGTCGGCATCGCCACACACGATGAATTTCTCGTCTGGGGGGCGCTGCGACTGATCAAGAAGATGAACCTGGCCCGGGATCGTTACGAGTTTCAGATGCTCCTGGGCGTGCAGGAAGGGCTCCGTGACATCATCATCGGTGAGGGCCACAAGCTACGGGTGTATGTCCCTTTTGGCAAACATTGGCACGCCTATTCTGTACGCCGTCTGAAGGAAAATCCGCTGATCGCCGGATACGTGCTTCAGAACATATTCAAGAAAAATTCTTAATCAATTCCAGTGCGATTTACTGTAGCTTTGGACATCCCTCTCTGAAATAATATTTTTACTCCTTGTGTGGGAACCTGCCTCTTGTTATAGAGTATAATTTAATCTAAAATCCAAATGAAAGCGCGGATTGGGTTATGATTAACGTACGTAATTTGAGCAAAAACTACGGTGATACCGTCGCCGTGAACGATATTTCGTTCGAGGTCCAGACGGGCGAGATCCTGGGATTTCTGGGACCAAACGGAGCCGGGAAGACCACCACCATGAAAGTGCTGACCTGTTACATGCCGCCGACATCGGGTGACGTCAGCATCGACGGATTCGACGTCACGGAAAAATCGCTCGATGTCCGCAGCAGAATAGGCTACCTGCCCGAGCAGAATCCACTCTATTACGACATGGACGTGGTCGATTACCTTCGCTTCGTTGCCGAGATGCGGGAGATCCCTAAAGAGCAACACGGCAGCCGCATCAAGAAGATGGTCGACGTCTGCGGATTGAAAGATGTGATCAACCGGCCCGTCGGCGAACTCTCCAAGGGATACCGTCAGCGCGTCGGCCTGGCCCAGGCGATGATCCACGATCCCCAACTGCTGATCCTCGATGAGCCGACCTCCGGTCTCGATCCCAATCAGATCGTCGAAATCCGGAACCTGATCCGGAAACTGGGCAAGGAGAAGACGGTCATCCTCTCAACCCATATTCTCTCCGAAGTGCAGGCCACCTGTAACCGGGCTATCATCATAGATCAAGGTAAGATTGTCGCCGACGGCGCCTTGAACGAGCTGCAGGCCGCCTTCCACGGTCTGGAAAAAATCAAACTGGAGATCATCGCGCCTGAAAACAGCTGCGCCGAGAAACTGCGCGCCATCGACCATGTCAAACAGGTCGATGAGAAGGGAACCGACGGAGACACCCACACTTTCGTGCTGGAAGTGGAGAAAGGCCGGGATCTGCGCGAACAGATCTTCGATCTGAGCGTGCGGGAAGGCTGGAAACTGCTGGAATTGCATCGCGAAGTCACCTCCCTGGAGGACGTCTTCCGGCAGTTGACCAAGGGGTAGTCATCATTCGATTTTCAGCGAATTAATCGGAGTTAGATACATGAGCAAAGTCTTATCCATTTACCGAAAAGAGCTTAAGTCGTACTTCAACTCTCCGGTGGCGTACATCGTCATCACCGTCTTCCTGCTCTTCTCCGGCTGGTTCTTCAGCAGCAGCTTCTTCCTCATGGGGCAGGCAACGGTCCGCACCGCGCTCACCGTGATCCCACTCATCTTCATCTTCATTATCCCGGCCATCACCATGAGGTCCATCGCCGAAGAGAAGAAGTCCGGTACGATCGAGCTGCTGGTGACGATGCCTACGCGAGACATGGACATCATCCTGGGCAAATTCTTCGCCGGGTTGACCCTGCTAGGGATCGCCATCCTCTTCACCCTGACCTATGTCATAACCGCCAGCCTCCTCGGCAACCTGGACGAAGGCCCCACCTTCGGCGGCTACCTCGGGCTGATCCTCCTGGGATCGACCTATCTGGCCATCGGCATCTTCGCCTCCGCGACGACGGAGAACCAGATCGTTGCTTTCATCATCGGTATCGCCATCATCTTCGTCTTCTTTATGCTGGATAAGGTGTTGTTCTTCATGCCGACACCGCTGGTGTCGCTGCTGGAATATCTCTCCACGGACTACCATTTCAACAGCCTGGCAAGGGGAGTCATAGACACGAGGGATATCATCTACTACCTCTCCGTGACCTCTTTCGCCCTGATTCTGGCGGGGAGGGCTCTGGAGAGCCGTAAATGGTAGAAACCGCTCAGGATTAGCTCACAACTGAGCAAGCAGAGTCAGGATAGTCCTGACCTGGAAGCAGATAAAATCAAACGTCACAGATTGTTATGGAACGTCGCTCGAAACATGGTGCCCAAGCAGTAACGGCCGTCATCCTGGTGCTGGCCATCCTGCTGGTCGTCAACCTGATCTCCACGCAGATCTTCGGTCGTATCGACCTGACTGAAGGTAAGGTGTACACCTTGTCGAAGGGATCCCGGGAGTTAGTGAGAAACCTCGATGATCCCCTGACCATCAAGGCCTATTTCTCTGAAGATTTGCCGCCACCCTATAACTCCAATGCTCGTTACCTCCGGGATCAACTGGATGACTATAAGGCTTATTCCGGCGGCAAGCTCCGCTACGAATTCGCCGATCCCGCATCCGAAGAAGAGCTGGAAAAGGAAGCGCAGGGATTCCAGATCCCGCCCGTGCAGGTCAATGCCGTCGAAAAAGACCGCCTCGAGGTGAAGAAGGTCTACATGGGACTCGTCTTCCTCTATCAGGACAAACATGAGACCATCCCGCTCGTGCAGAGTACGACCGGCCTCGAGTACGACATCACCAGCACCATCAAGCGCCTCACCGCCTCGGAACGCACCAAGGTCGGAGTCCTCCAGGGACTCGGAACTCCTGACCTGTACCAGCAGATGAACTCCCTGGGATCAGTACTGGAGCGGAATTACGACGTGCGTCCGGTAGACCTGTCCCGTAATCAGACTGTAGCGGACGACATCGACATCCTGCTCGTCGTCGCACCGCAGGAGGATATTGACGGCTGGACGAAGTTTTGCGTCGATCAGTTTCTCATGAGAGGCGGGAGGGCAGCTTTCCTGCTGAACAAGGTCACCACCGACCTTCAGAATCAGCAGGCCAGGAGGGCGCCCTTCACTATAGACGACTGGACCAAGAACTACGGGTTCAAGTTCAATGATGACCTGGTGATGGACAAAAACTGCGGCATGGTCAACATGCAGCAGCGCATGGGCTTCTTCACCATCTCCAATCCCGTGAATTATCCCTATTTCCCCATCATCACCCGCTTTCACGACGCGCAGCCCATGGTGAAGGATCTGGAAAACCTCACCCTGTTTTTTCCCAGTACCATCGATACATCGTACGCCAGAGACAGAAACCTGAGCGTCACTCCTCTATTCTACACGTCGGACCAGAGCAAGCTGAAGAAGGGGCAGTACAGCATCAACCCGGATCCCCAGGAGGATTTCGACGATTTCACCGAGGGACCCTACGTCCTCGGGGCCGCATTTGAGGGTGTTATCAGGAGTTTCTTTGAAAACCGGGAAATCCCCCGTGGCGACACGACCTTTCCACAGGCTGCCGGTCTGGAGATCCTCCCGTCCAGTCCCGAAACCCGCCTGGTGGTAGTGGGGGACGGCAATTTCGCCCAGGATATGTATTCAAGCGATCCTTCAAACGTGGCCTTCCTCATGAATATGATCGACTGGCTGGCCATGGAAGAGGAACTGATTCAAATTCGCACCCGGGACGTCACCTTCAGACCTTTAGCGGATGTTTCTGCAGGAGTTAAAGCGACGGTGAAATACGCCAACATCTTTGCACCGCCGGCGCTGATCGTCTTGATCGGTTTGATTCGCTGGCAGGTACGTCGTCGCAGGAAAAACACGGAGTTTTAAACATGAATCGATCCATCATCATGTTACTGGGAGTGCTGGTCGCTCTTGTACTGGCATACCTCATCATCAACACCGCCCGGGATGTGACCGAAAATCCTGAATTGTTCTTTACACTGGATACAACCAGGGTCGATGGCCTGGTCATTACCAACAAGCACGATACCATCAACCTCGTTAAGAGAACCGATGGTTGGTACCTGGGAGAACCGCTGGATTATCCTGCCGACGCACGTTTTGCTTCGAGTGTGATGGAAAAACTCGGCACCATGCAGATCGAAACTCTGATCACCGAGGATGCCTCCAAAACCTCACAGTACGAAGTGGATACTGCCGGGGTTCAGGTCGAGGTGTACCAGGGAGAGAAATCCGTCGCCCATTTCATCGTCGGCAAAACTTCACCCAGCAATCGTCATACCTATTGCAGTTTCGTGGGTGACGATAAAATCTACCTCCTTCAGGGGACCTTCACCAGCCAGTTGAATCGCAAAAAGAAGGATTGGCGGGACAAGGTGATTCTGGAAATTGATAAGGCCATCATCAACAGGCTCGATTTCGTCTACCCGCAGGAATCGTTCTCGATTGTCAGGTCCGACACGGGATGGACTGTCGAGGCGCCAGGCGCGCTTTTCGTTTCGAACGAGCGGCTCATCAACCAGTCTCTGCAAACCATCAGCCGCCTGCGCACTTTCGATTTTGTCGACGGTGACACCGTCGGAGTGGTCGATTACAGTGTGCCCAGCTTGATATTGACCGTAAACACCGACGTCGGCGATAGCTACCGGCTCTCCTTCGTTCCTCAGGATGATGAGATGAAACGCTACCTGGTGAAGAAAGACGGAGTCGAGCGGACCCTTTTCGTCATCCATCAGGGCTCTGCCAACGCCATCATGAAACACCCGGACGACTTCCAGATCAAAGAGGAAGAGGGAGTCTGAGACCCACTCGATAAGATAAATTAGAAAAGAAAAGCCCGGCTTGTCAGCCGGGCTTTTTTCGTTTCAGGCGGAATCTGCTGTTTCGGATCAATCAGTCATGTGCTTGATGATGGCATCACCGAATTCGGAACATTTCAACTCGCTGATCTCCATCCCTTCGGCTCGCATCAGGCGGGCGAAATCGTAGGTCACCGTATGCGCACCGATCGCTCCCTTGAGGCCTTTGATGATCAGGTCGGCCACCTCGTTCCAGCCGAGGTGCTGGAACATGAGCACGCCGGACAGGATCACTGATCCGGGATTTACCTTGTCCAGGTTTGCGTACTTGGGCGCAGTGCCGTGCGTCGCTTCAAAGATGGCGTGGCCGCTGTCGTAGTTGATGTTCCCGCCCGGAGCGATGCCGATGCCGCCGACCTGAGCGGCCAGCGCATCCGACAGGTAATCGCCGTTCAGGTTCATCGTCGCCACGACGTCGAACTCCTTGGCTCGGGTCAGCACCTGTTGCAGGGTGATATCGGCGATGGTATCCTTGATCATCAGCTTCGATTTCCACTTGCCATCCCCGTGAGTATCCCACAGCTTCAGCGCCTCATCGACTTCGGCGTCGGCGACCTTCTGCTTGTCGGGGACCAGCAGGTCGTAACCCGGCTCGATCATGCGGGCGTTGTCCTGCACGGAGAGGTTCGGATTATCCTCTTTGTTGCCCAGAATCCAGCTCTCGCGCTGGGTCACCGTTTCGTTGCGGAATTCCTTACAGGCGACCTGGAAACCCCAGTCCCGGAAGGCGCCTTCGGTGAACTTCATGATGTTACCCTTGTGCACGAAGGTAACGCTCTTCCGGCCCAGTCTCAACGCGTATTTAATCGCCGCCCGCACCAGCCTGCTGGTGCCCTCTTCCGACACCGGCTTGATTCCGATTCCGGACGTTTCCGGGAAGCGGATCTTCTTTACGCCCATCTCCGTCTGCAGGAAATCGATGACCTTCTTCACCTCCGGTGTCCCGGCCTCCCATTCAACGCCGGCATAGATATCCTCGGTGTTCTCACGGAAAATGACCATATCCACGTCTTCAGGCTTGCGCACCGGGCTGGGGACGCCCTCGAAATAGCGCACCGGGCGCAGGCAGACGTATAGATCCAGGATCTGACGCAGAGCTACGTTCAGGGAGCGGATGCCGCCGCCGATGGGGGTCGTCAACGGCCCTTTGATACCGACCAGAAATTCTCTATAGGCTTTGATTGTATCATCCGGGAGCCAGGAACCGGTCGCCTTGAACGCTTTCTCGCCCGCTAAAACCTCCAGCCAGGCGATCTTCTTCTGTCCCCCGTAGGCTTTTTCCACCGCCGCATCGAAAACGCTTTGCGAAGCTTTCCAGATGTCGGGGCCGGTACCGTCTCCTTCAATGAACGGAAGGATGGGATTATCGGGCACGACCAGCTTGTCGGCGCCCATGCTAATCGGTTCCCCTTCCTGCGGGTAAGTTAGATGTTCAAATGTTACCATTTTACCTCCACGGAATACAGTATTCCGGTTGTTCCTGATTAATTATTGTTAAATTTATTAATTAAGTTCTTTATCTTCTTATTTGCCCGTTGCATCCGGTCCTGGCTTTAGCCGAGACTTGACGCGACTGAAATGCTATCCTTTCCCTTTTGCGAATGCCAGTGCTCCACCCGCCCTGATGATTTCGATTTCGCGTTCGTTTAACGGATGGACCACCGGAATTTCGGCGCTTTTGCTGGAATTGATCACGGTCAGCTTGCCCGAATCGAGTTCCGCCATGGACAATTCGAGCTCGTCGTCAGGATCGATTCTTTCGTAATCCGCTTCGTCTTCAAAGGTCAGGGGCAGGATGCCGAAGTTGATCAGGTTGGCCAGGTGGATGCGGGCGAACGATTTCACCAGCACGGCTTTCAAACCCAGGTACATCGGCGCCAGAGCCGCATGCTCCCGGGACGATCCCTGTCCGTAGTTGTGGCCGCCCACCACGAAGCCGCCCCCGGCCTCTCTGGCGCGTGCCGGGAACGTCGCATCCACCATCGCGAAGACGTGCTCAGAAATCGCCGGGATGTTCGACCGAAGCGGCAAAATCTTGGATCCCGCTGGCATGATATGATCCGTGGTGATGTTATCTTCGACCTTCAGCAGTACTGGTCCGGCAATTTTGTCGGGCAGAGGTTCCTTCATCGGCAGCGGTTTGATGTTCGGTCCGCGGATGATTTCCACCGTCTCGGGCTTATCGGACGGAGGGATAATCATGGAGTCGTCCACCAGGAACTGCTCGGGCAGGGTGATCTCGGTGGGTTCAATGCCCAGTTCGCGTGGATCGGTGATCTCACCCGTGACCGCGCAGGCCACTGCCGTCTCCGGTGAGGTGAGATAGGCTTGACCGCTCTTCGTTCCGGTGCGACCCAGGAAGTTGCGGTTGAATGTCCGCACCGTCACCCCGTCGGTTGGAGGTGAGAAACCCATACCGATGCAGGCTCCGCAGGAACTTTCGAGGATGCGCACACCCGCCTCCACGATTGGAATCATGGCGCTGTTGTGCAGGATCTCGTTCATCACCTGTCGGCTTCCGGGCGAGAGGCCAGCCGACAGCCCCTCATGAACCTTGCGATCCTTCAGCATGTACGCCATGATCATCAGGTCGCGGTAGCTGCTGTTCGTACAGCTCCCGAAACCGACCTGGTCAACCTTCAGCCCGGCGATCTCGCTTACTTTGACCACGTTGTCCGGCATGTGCGGTTGGGCGACCATCGGTTCGAGACTGTCCAGGTCGATGTGCAGCTCCTCATCGTAGCTGCACCCCGGATCGGGCGCTAATTCCATCCAGACGGATTCACGCATCTGCGCCTTGAGATAATGGAGGGTTCTCTCGTCGGATGGGAAGACGCTGGTGGTGGCTCCCAGTTCGGCTCCCATGTTGGTGATGGTGGCGCGATCCGGGACGTCCAGGTTGGCGACGCCCTCTCCATAATACTCCATCACCTTGCCAACACCACCCTTGACGGTCAGTTGGCGCAGGACCTCCAGAATAACGTCCTTGCCGCTGACGAAGGGCTGCAATTTTCCCGTCAGCCTGATGCCCACCACTCTGGGCATGCGCAGGTTGAAGGGCTGTCCGCCCATGGCTAGAGCCACGTCCAGGCCGCCGGCGCCCATGGCGATCATGCCGATGCCGCCGCCGGTGGGAGTGTGGCTGTCGGATCCCAGCAGGGTCTTGCCCGGAGCCCCGAAGCGTTCCAGGTGAACCTGGTGACAGATGCCGTTGCCAGGCCGCGAGAAGTAGACGCCGTATTTCGATGCAATGCTCTGAAGGAAGCGGTGGTCATCGGCATTCTCGAAACCCGACTGGAGCATGTTGTGATCCACGTAGGAGACCGATAGTTCTGTACGTACTTTGGGGATCCCCAGTGCCTCGAACTGGAGGTACGCCATGGTCCCCGTCGCATCCTGGGTCAGCGTTTGATCTATGCGGATGGCGATCGGTGAACCCGCAGACGTTTCGCCCGATACCAGATGTTCCTTGATAATTTTTTGTGTTATATTCAAGTTCATGATAATATTACCTTTACGATATATTTCGCGAACTTATGAAATGTACGGAATATTTTTAAAAAATGCAACTTAAAAGGGTGATTTCGCGTAAAAGCGAATTCCCGTATAGAGAAATCCGCTTGCGAGAAGTGCTGAAATTACCGGAGAGAATGGGAACGCGAAGGTGTGATACTAAAACTGGGGTTCACCCCCGATTTCGGCTGCGGGCGCGTACATGTCGACGTCAGAATCGTTGATCAAAAAACCCCATTTGCGGAAGATAAACCGGCAGCGGTCCGTCTTCAGGTAATTCATGAAACGGTCCGCGGTGATGGGATCTACCGGTTTAGCTGAACGAATCGAACTGATCACGGCCACCCGGGGAATCTCGTTCGGCATGAGCAGAACGACGTCGAAACTCTCCGGGTTCCAATTGTAGGCCATCGACCAGCAGATGGCCGCGTCCAGCTCCCCTTTGGCTACGAGTTCAGCTAAGTCAAGAGCCGTGGGACCGGTCTGGACCAGGTGATTGATTTTATCATAGATAAGATTTTTTTTCAGCAGTTCAATACTGAAGTGGCCCAGCAGGTCGGTGCGGCTGTCGGCAATTCCGAAGCGCAGCGGGTTCAAAGTCAGGTCTGCAAGAGTGGAGATCAGGCTCGGGTTGGTGCGCGAGAGGATCATGCTCGGGACAGCATAAGCCAGCGTAACCGCTTCACTGCTGTCGGCAACGTCCATTTCACGGGCTATTGCTACGTAATGATCGTTGAGGAAAATGAACGCATCGACGCTGTCAGCCGAGCCGTGGGTGAGGACGTGCGAACTTGTGGAAAAATTGAAATGGATCGTTGTCGAAGTTAGGAAATGGTAGTCTTGAGCCACCTCGAGAAGGGTTGGTTTCAAGATAGCGTCGGCTCTGATGTATAGATTCTGGTTGCCGGTTTTAACTTTTTTATCCGCCTCCTGAGTGCAAGCGTAAAAGCCGGACGCAGCCGCCAGCAGAATCGCAATACAGTAGAGCCGAAGACCACGAAATAGTATCGTTTTCCTCATATCGTGAGTAAACACCCTTAGCTCCGGTTACAGACGCGTGATAACATTCGATGTTTATAATCACTTAATATACAAAAGTTATACTGAAAGATAAAGAAAAATTTACAATAATTCAAAGGGATATCGCCACATTTCGGGGTGATCGCAAATTCTCTGGCCGTACTCTCAGGCTGTAACCGTTCTACGCTGAGCTTCAGCCTTTCAATGAAAACCCCCGAACCTCGAGAAGAGGTCCGGGGGACTCAATTCTATGCGCTAACTACCGTGAGCTGCTCCACAGCAGCTATCGGTGATGTTCCCAACGGACGTTAGTCTCCGAAGGTGTAGGTCAGAGAAACGCGGTTGGCCAGTGTGCCTGTGTAACCGGATACGAAGTTCGGGCCCTTCTGCACGAAGCCGGGATCGACTTCGAGGTCCAGGGTCAGGTTGCCGAAGTAGAGGCCGGTTCCCAGGTATGTGGATGTCTCAGCATAGCCGAACTTCTCGTCGATGTCCTCGGTGAGGCCCATGGTGTACATGTGCCAGTACTTCTTGGCGCCGACGCGGACGTCCCACCAGTTGGTGACGCTGCCTTCGAGACCCAGTCGGAAGTAGGGCAGGATGAAGTCAGAATGGCTGATTTCGGCTTCAGTGCCGGCCATGGTGACTGTCCAGGTTTCAGTCATGTACATGAAACCGAAGTCGCCGACGCAGAGGATGTCATCGTCCGGCTGCAGGTTCATACCCCAGCCCAGATCGAATCCCATGGTGGTGACTTTATCACCGTTGTCACCGGACTCATCCGTCCAGCCTTCGACGTCATACATAAAGGCGGCATGCGGAACGCCGGTGTAATCGCCACCGAAATCCATCCAGTAGCGGCCGCCGATCCCGAACCACATGTTGCCGTCGGGCTCAGTGACCGTATTGCCGTCGATGTCTTCATTCGTCCAGGTAGCGTATCCGAAGCCTGCCGCCAGATCGAAATTCTCGTTCAGCGTCAAACCGAGGGCCAGGTCGATCATCATGTTGCTCATGGCTCTCTGATCGGTGTCATCGCCGTCGATTGACCAGGAATCGCCATAGAAACCCAGGCTGGCGCCGAAGAGGTTGTCTCCCATCGGCGTGCCGAAGAACAGGTTGATCTTGTGATCGACGCCGGCATTCCCGCCCATGGGATCCATCACGTTCGGATTGTACATCCCCATTTCATTCAGCGTGGAAAGGTAAGCCCCCAGAACCATGCCGTTATCACCGACGGCATAGTGCATCCCCAAGGACTCGAAATTCATACTCGCAAATTCGCCGATGGCCATGTCGGGATACATGTTGATGGTGGATGGGTAAAGCCAGATGTTGGCATCGTCCTTGACGATGTTGTTGGCGTCACCCATGGTCATGACTCTGGTATTGGTCGCGTAGCCCGCCAGGGCAAAAACCAAGACCAGGACCAGCGCGCTCAGAACGAGTTTCTTCATGTGAACCTCCAGTTTGGTATTATTATTGTTCAGGTTTTCAAAGCCTTTGACAAAGTGCCTTATCGTCGTTTTGTGTTTACCTCAGTCTTTTGTAAATCGCCACAGTTACCGAATGTCCCCCCAACCTCAGGAAAATGTTTAATAAACTTTTTGGAAACTGCAATACCCCCCCTCACAATAGGGTTCTCCTTGCAAATGTATGTATCGCGCTTGGATTCGCAGCTTCCGGTCTGTTCTGATAACTGGTATCCAGCGGGCTCTACGTGCCTTAAAAACGGTAACTTATAAAATTTGGCACAAAATATAGCAAAGAAATAGAAATGAGTCAAGGTAAAAGATGAAAATTCAAGATAC
>JALGZU010000382.1 GCA_025774735.1 candidate division LCP-89 bacterium
TCGTGAATTTCAATGTCTCCCTGGACCAGGTACGGTGATCCCGCCGCCGTCCAGGTGCCGGACACGTATCCGGGGGGAATGATGGTATCCGCTGAAGCGACCGAAACCGCCAGCGTAATCCATAGTAAAACGATGAGCATTTTCCTGGTCATTATAGCCCCTTTCCTGTATAAAAGTCAAAGAAGGCACCTCAAATCCTCCTCACCCGAAGGATCTATAGTGCCTTCTATATTTTAAGTCTAATCCTGTCAAACATGGCAACCGGCCTCCACAGCATGGGTCCGCCCGATTATGCATGATTCGGGAACCGCAATATAACGAAGAAATCACCAAAAGTCAAGGGAGAATTATTTCTTTTCACTTTTGATAATAAAAGCGATCCCGAGATTTCGGGATCGCCTTTACTGATTACTGATTGCTGATTGCTAACTGCTAAATGCTACTTCATCAGCACCATCTTCCCTGATGCCATGAATTCCCCCGCCTCCAGCCGGTACACGTACAGACCCGACGCCAATCCCGACGCATCGAACGTCACCTCGTGATACCCCGCCGAACGCCAGCCGTCCACAGCAAAACCTAATGACCTTCCGCCGATGTCGAAGATCTCCAGCGTTACCCATGAAGCCACCGGCAACTCGATCTTAAACCTCGTCACCGGATTGAAAGGATTGGGATAGGGCCCTCGCAGGGCGAATTCGTCGGGGATTGCGGATGGATTCTCTTTAATGCCGGTAGGCGCTATGCCCTGGCCCGATAGATCCACGGCCCAATCTCCGCCGTTGCTCTCTATGTAGAGGGCATCAACATAGGCGACCGTATCATCTGGCGCGAAGGTAACCGTGATCTCCAGGCTGCTGTCCGGTAAAATGAGGTGGTTGGCCGGATTCCAGTCCGTGGTGAAGATGGCCGTGCCGCAGTAGATATAGTGCAGCTCCAGCGTATCTATTCCTGCGTTGGAGATTGTTATCGGCAAATCCGCTTCTTCTCCGACCGTCACCGTGCCGAAATCCAGCAAGGTTGCCGATAGTTCAAGGTCCGGTGACAGGTCGATGTACTTGATCGTGGCGTAGTCAGGACCCCATAACAACCCTGTGCTTCGGCCGGTCACGTAGATGTTGCCGGAGGCATCCAGGGTAATGGCATCGGCACGGTCATCTGCATTCCCCGGACCGTTGTAGCGGGCCACCCAGATCTCCGAACCGTTCGCAATATACTTGATGGTGGCGTAGTCATATCCTATTCCAACTCCTTGACTTTCCCCGGTCACAAAAACGTTGCCCGAGTCGTCCACGGCCAGGGCGTAGGCTCGGTCGAATCCGCTCCCAGAACCGTCGTAGCGGGCCGCCCACAGCTCGTTGCCATCCGGGTCATACTTGATGGTGGCGTAGTCACGCCCTGTTCCACTCCCTGTGCTTGGTCCGGTCACATAGACGTTGCCGGAGGCATCCAGGGCCAGGGCAGTGGCATATTCATAGTCGTTCCCCGGGCCGTTGTAGCGGGTTACCCACAGCGTGTCGCCGTTAAGTCAGAGCCGGTTCCACTCCCGGTGCTTGTCCCGGTCACATAGACGTTACCGGAAGCATCCACGGCCAGGGCCTTTCCTTCATCATAGCCGTTCCCCGGGCCGTTGTAGCGGGCCACCCACAGCTCGTTGCCGTCCGTATCATACTTGATGGTGGCGTAGTCAGTGCCCGTTTCAATCACGATGCTTCGGCCGGTCACGTAGACGTTGCCGGAATCGTCCAGGGCTAAAGCATAGGCATCGTCACTATCATTATCCGGGCTGTTGTAGTAGGCTACCCATAGCTGGTTGCCATCCTCATCATACTTGACGGTGGCGTAGTCAGCTCCAGTTCCAATCCCCCAGCTATAGCCGGTCACATAGACGTTGCCGGAGTCGTCCACGGCCAGGGCATAGGCCATATCGCTGGCGTTACCCAGGCCATTGTAGCGGGCCACCCACGCCGTGTCACCGTCCGGGTTATACTTGATCGTGGCGTAGTCGTATAGGCTGCTTCCGGTCACGTAGACGTTGCCGGAATCATCCATGGCCAGGGCATGGGCCGCGTCGAGACCATTTCCCGGGCTGTTGTAGCGGTCCTCCCAGACCGGGTTGCCGTCCGAGTCATACTTGAGGGTGGCGTAGTCATAGTCGGTTCCACTCCCCATGCTATAGCCGGTCACATAGACGTTGCCGGAGTCGTCCACGGCCAAGCCATAAGCCCCATCTTCATTGTTTCCCGGGCCGTTGTAGCGCGCCACCCAGTCTTCAATCGCCTCCTGCCCCTGCGCCGCAGGTTGCAAAGCCGCCAGCGTTCCCAGCGCCAGTGCTATAAAGATTATCCTGTTCATGCTAATCTCCTTTCAGGTATAAATCTGATAGTATTGTCCTTGTATGGCAAAAAAAGCACGCCGAATCCTGTTCACCCGAAGGATCCAAAGTGCCTTTTGTAATTCTACTTTAATGTTCTCTGACACGGCGACCAGCCTCCACAGAACAGGTCTGCCCAAAGATAGCGTCAGATCACAGGGTAACCGTCCACATAGTTTGGGAGTTGTAATATAAAGAAGAAATCACCGAAAGTCAAGCGAGAATTATTTCTTTGCACTTTTGATAAAAAAGCGACCCTGAAAACCTCAGGATCGCCACTTCTAAATTCTGGCTCCTGACTTCTGTTTTCTATTTTAATAGCACCATCTTCCCTGAGGCGCTATGATCTCCTGCGGTGATCCGGTAGATGTAGATCCCTGAGACTAATCCGCCAGCATCGATGCTGACGCTATGGCTGCCAGCGGGCATCGCCCCATCGAAAACCGTAAATACTTTTCTACCGCCGAAGTCATAAACCGACAGTTTCACAATTTCAGTTGTGGGCAGTGTGAATCTAACCGTCGTCTTCGCGTTAAACGGATTCGGGAAGGCACCCTCAAGAGCGAAAGTCGTCGGTGTAATACTCTGTCCATCCTGAGTTTCAGCACCCAGAACGGGCTCGATACCTTCGATGGAAGAAATCAGCAGACCCTCGGCGTAGAGAAAGTTATGCACGCCGCGGCTGCCGTCGCTCACCACAAAGTCGTAGTCGAACTTCGCCTGGGCGTATTCAATCGAGGTCGTATCTGCTTGGGTTAACAGGGTCCCGAGGACGGCGAGGAGGCTGTCGATAGTCGTCTGAATCCCGAGGAAGTTATAGGAAGAATCCGGGGGAATTTGCCCGTCGTGGCATCCCGGGCTGGCGCAGAAAAGGATATCCGGCTCGAGGGAGTGACCGGTGGAAACCGTATCCGGATTACCATAGGCGTTCGGCCACTGGTGGCACATCACGCAGGGTTCGGGCAGATACATTTCGTGGCAGCCATTGTTGTAGTTGTAGCCGGGCCATTCGAAGCCACCGTTGCCCAGACCCATTACCATCTCCTTCTGGGGGGAATGCGGTATATCTCCCACGACAGCTCCTTCCATGGAATGGCAATGTACCCATGGGCTGCCCCGTGGTCAGGAACGCTGCGGCGGAGCCGGCTTCATGGCATCTGGCGCACTCCAACTGCTGGGTTTGAACCGGCGCGGTCTGTCCATGCAGGGTTACGGACCATTCGCTGTAGAACTGACTGCCGGGCTGATCGTGACATTCACCGCAGAGTTCGGCGCTGTAATCGACGCCCGTCGTCTGCGGATGCGGGTATTCGTCGGTGGGACCGTGGCAGACTTCGCATTGGACGTTACGGAGCTCCAGCATCCCCAGCGTGTCTCCTGCGTAGAATAAATCGTCAAATCCGCCGTTGGCAAGACCTAAATCCCAACCGGTCGTATGGCAGGGCAGGCAGGACTCATCCCATTGTAATTCCGGATGGCTATCGTAAGCAGCAGCATGAGAAGTCAGATTCCAGGGGAAAAACTCCTCGTCATGGCAGGCCTCGCAATGCGGTAAACTACCGTAAGCGCCGGTATACGACGGCTGTCCCGACGCGGACAGACCTGTGAGGAAAAATGCTGTGGATATGGCCAAGTATTTCAAGCAAGTCATGGGAGCAACCCTTGTGGTAAGTTTTCGAAAGATACATTTATAATATAGCAAATTTGATAAACCGCTGCAAGCAAATATTTTGAGAATCTCAAAAAATTGTCTTGGAATTCTGGATTTTATTTATTATATTGATACTCAAATCACGAGCGGATATCTAAATATGGAGGTTACATGACAAGAGCTAAACCTGTACTTTTTGCGATTCTGCTGCTGGCACTCAACCCCTGCCTGGTACTCGCCCAGCCCACGATTAGCGGATCGCTGTCAGGAACGCTTGGACCCGGATCCTACATCGTCACGGGGCACTGCACCGTCGATGCAGGGAACACGTTGACCATCGAGCCGGGGACAACGTTCCTCTTCGCAGGGCATTTCCACTTAAAAGTATACGGCACCCTCAACGCCGTCGGCACGGAACAGGATTCGATCGTAATGGTGAGCCAATTTGCTGGTTATGCATACGAATGGAGCGGCGTCCGCTTCATGAGTGGATCATCCGGTTCTGTGCTCTCCTATGCCTATCTGGAGAACGCCAAGTATCACCTGTATCCGGATTACAACGGCGGCGCTATCTACGCTGAAGCAAACGACATCACTATCTCCCACTGCTGGATCAAGGATAATTACGCCAGTTCAGGTGGAGGTATTTACGTCGAAAGTGCTACGGTCACCGTATCCGACTGCATCATCTTCGGGAACGAAGCCGGAAACGGCGGCGGCATGTACATCAACAACAGCAACGGCGTGCAGGTGAACAACAGCATCTTCGCCAAGAATGCTTCCACCAGCACGTGAGGGACGTGCGGAGGCGGCGGGATCCGCTGCTACAATTCACCCAACTGCACGTTCACGAATAACTTCTTCATCGCCAACACAGCAGCCTATCGCGGCGGCGGTTTCTATGCGTACGGCTGCGCACCAACCCTGATCAACAATACCGTCACACGCAACCGTTGTACCATGTCGAGTACGTCCGCGACCGGCGCTGGAGTACTGGCGTATTCCGGAGCCTCAGTATCGGGGATGAACAACATCGTTTGCGATAACAATTCCACCTCGTCACCCAACGTGAGTGGTGCTGCTTACTTCACGTACTCCAACATCCGGGGCGGCTTAGCCGGTACAGGTAACATCGACTCCGATCCGATGTTCATCAACACCCCCCCGAGCGGCTACTGCTTCCTGAGCCAGACGGCTGCGGGTCAACCTCAGAACAGCCCCAGTGTGGATACCGGTGATCCTACTATGCCGATGATCACGGGCAGCACCAGGACTGATTTTGTTCAGGATACCGGAGTCATCGACATGGGCTTCCATTGGGCTGGCCCTGTGTACGCCATCGATGGCCTCATGGAGCTGTTGAGGGATGACCTCATTCCCGAGATGGAAGGGAGTCAGGGGAGTCAAGCAGAATCGATCAACCTGAAGCTGTGTAACCATCCTAATCCATTCAATCCGACGACAACCATCAGCCTCACGCTTGATATGGCATCTCCGGTCGAGCTGACGGTCTATGACGTCGCCGGAAAGCTGATCAGCACCCTGCACCAGGGAACCCTCGATGTCGGGATGCATAACTTCCCTTTTTCGGGAGCCTCTCTGCCGACCGGCGTGTACATCTACCGGGCCGATCTCGGCGGCAGGGTAATCACCGGGAAAGCCTTGCTGGTCAAATAACGGATAATGCAACTCTGAACTGAATAAGAATCGAAAAGTCCGTTCGTAGAATGAGAAGAGCGGAAGCCGGTCATCGGCTTCCGCTCTTTTGTTCGCCTTCTGCTGCTTTAATCTGATGCAGTCCTACTTCATCAGCACCATCTTCTTCACCAAGGTAAAGTCTCCCGCTTCTATGCGGTATAGATACACGCCCGATGCCAATTCCGACCCATCGAAGTTAACCTCGTGCACCCCCAGTTCCCTCCACTCCTGCAGGGGCGACTCGACGAGTCGCCCTCCAATATCATACACCTCTAACCTCACCCACGACCCTGCTGGCAGCCCGAACCGGATCGTCGTCACCGGATTAAACGGATTCGGATAGGCGCCGTATAAAACGAAGTGGCTGGGCGTCTCAATCTGTTTCTCATATGACGCCCCTTCGAACGGTTCACCCAGGCAGGCCCAGCCCTGACTGTAATCGCCCGAACCGTCGCTGCCCAGCTTCTCGAAGTTGAAATTGTCCTCATCAAAGATGACGTCCGGATACTCGCCCAGATAGGCGTTGTAGGTGTAGGTTCCCCCGGAAGCACCGGCGGGCACATTCTGGGTGCGGTCGCGGCTGACCGACGAATTGCCGGGGAAACTGAATCCGATCACCGGCCCCAGAACCGGTCCGTAGATGGATCCGTCCGGCAGTATCACGTCGCACCAGATGTCGGTGGTAACCGGCGTCGTTTCGCTGTTGGTACCTGTGATGGTATAATCGAAACTTCCGCCAGTGGCAGGGATCACGATCGGCGGATTCAGCGGCGTCAGCGTGACCGAA
>JALGZU010000383.1 GCA_025774735.1 candidate division LCP-89 bacterium
TGTTCGGAGACAGCCATATCGATCTTAGCCTGGAGACCATCAACCACTTCTACGATTTTCCCCTCCGGCTTGAATACGTCGAATGGAGTACCGGAGTTAACGTACAGGCGGTCGAAATTCTTCACCCGGACACGGTTCACATCCGCCTCGACGAAGAGATCGTCATCACGGCCAGAGTGCAGTCCATGCTCACGGTAACTCCCGCTGAGGGATACACAATGGTTGGAAATCCGGTCTGCACGCCAGATTCGGTTACCCTGACAGGTCCACAATCCATGCTGGAAGGTCTGAGGGTTATCAACACCACCGTGAAAGCCATTACGGACGCCGACGGAAATATCAACCAGAAACTCGACCTGGTTTTACCCGGGGGCAACCTGGTCCACTCCGAGGCAACGACCGTCAGGACGGCCGTGAAGGTGGATAAAATCATCGAAAAACAGCTCACCGAAGTGCCGGTGAACGTCGTCAATTGCCTTCCGGACAAGCCCGGCCGCGCGGAACCACCGACGATCAACCTGACTATCAGAGGAGCGAAGTCGCTTCTTGCAGACTTAAAACGCGACAATCTGATGGTGTCGGTAAGTGCCCAGGAACCCCTCACCAGTTCGGGCGTTTTAACTCCCGTGGTTCACCTGCCGGAATCCGTCCAATTGATCGAAATGACGCCTGATACCGTGAGGATTATTTACTGAGGAGTAACCGTAAGCCGCGCATGACCATATTGGGCATCGAAACCTCCTGCGATGAAACCGCCGCCGCCATCCTGAAGGATGGGGCGGTGCTCTCTTCCGTAGTCTCCACACACTGGATGCATGCGAAATACGGCGGCGTCGTGCCTGAACTGGCCAGCCGGGCTCACCTCAACCTGCTGCCGCCGATTATCAACCAGGTCCTCGACGATTCGAAGTATACGCTCTCCGAGATCGACGCAGTCGCAGTTACGCAGGGACCGGGTTTGATCGGGGCGCTGCTGGTGGGCATCGCCGTGGGCAAGGCGATCGCCTGCGCCCGGGAGATCCCCATTCTCGGCGTGAACCATCTGGAAGGCCACCTCTGGAGCACGGCCATCGCGGGTGGGGATCCGGAACCGCCCTTCCTCGCCCTGCTGGTGTCCGGAGGGCATACTCTGCTGGTCGGTGTGAAGGATTTCGGGGAATATCGCCTGATCGGCCAGACCCGCGATGATGCCGCCGGAGAAGCTTTCGACAAGGTCGCCGTCCTCTGCGGAATGGGCTACCCCGGTGGAGCGGAGGTTGAAAAGCGCGCCCGGGAGGGGAGTTTGAAGTATCACGAATTTCCCATCGGCATGCGGGGGCAGAAGGGATACGATTTCTCGTTTTCAGGATTGAAGACCTCCGTGGCCAACTTTATCCGGCGCACCCCGGATGCACTGAGCGAACATCATGACGATCTCCTGGCCTGCTTCCAGGAAGCCGCGGTCGCATCGCTGGTTGAGCCGACCTGCAGAGCTTTCGACGATCTGGATTACCGCTCCCTGGTCATCGCCGGGGGCGTGGCGGCCAACGCTCGCTTGCGCGGGAGATTGGCAAATGAGATCGAATCCCGAGGCGGAACGTTTCACTACCCCGGATTGGAGTTATGCACGGATAATGCCAGCATGATCGCCTGGGTGGGCTGGAGACGCCTTCTGATGGGAGAGCGCCACGACTGGTCACTGAGCGGACAACCGAACCTGCCCCTGCCGGGAACGGAGAGACCGGCATGATTGCGGCCGCCACCTCCGTCCTCGAACTGGGCGGTTTGTCACTTGATTTCAAGGGATCGCCCCTCCTCTTCCTGCTTCTGGTCATAGCCGCAATAGGCTTATCCGCCCTGGTTTACCGCCGCACCACCCCACCTTCCGGATTCGGGCTACGCACCCTTCTCGCCATGCTCAGAATGGCAGCTTTCACCCTGATTCTTTTTCTCATCTTTGAGCCCTCGATTTCGTTCCAAAGAGAGCGTCAGTTGAAACCCCTCCTGGCTATCGTGCTCGACGACAGCGAATCGATGCGCATCAGAGACGCTTCCGGAGACCGCTTCGCCCAACTCGAAGCCCTGTTGCGCGACCCGGCCTGGAACGGCCTTGATACACAATTCGAGCTGGCCTATTTCGCCGCAGGGGACTCCCTGCGCCGGTCGAAGCAACGCGAGCTCGATTCGCTGAACTGCCGTGCCATCGGCACCAACCTGGCAGCGGGCTGGCGATCCGTCCTGAAAGCTCTGGAAGGATCCGGATACGCGGCCTGCGTTCTCATCAGCGACGGCGGTAACAACTCCGGGCGAGACCCAATCGAAGCCGCCGCGGAGGCATCCTGTCCGATATTTACCGTAGGAATTGGAGATACAGCCCGGATTCGGGATGCGCGCATCGAATCGTTGATCGGCACCGAGGTCGCTTACCTGGAAAAACCGGCTCAGATCAGAGTGGGCCTCAGAGGCCTGGGAATGAGTGGTCAAGATGCGCACCTGGAGCTCCTCGATTCCGCGGGCCGAATTCTGTCGCGCGAAATCGTCAAGCTTCCCCCTGACGAACTGGAGACCGAAGTCACCCTTGAATTCACACCAACCCGGATCGGTCGGCTTCCACTTCGGGTACGATTGGTTACGTCCGATGCGGAGTACAGTGTTGAAAACAATCTGCGCACCTGGCTTCTGGAGGTAAAAGAGAGTCATCTAAAGGTCCTGATGATTTCAGGCCGTCCCAGTTTCGAAAGCATGGCCTTCCAACGGATTGCAGCCGGATTACCCGATATCGACGTCACCGCGCTGACGGTGGGAAAAGACGGACTGTTTTATGCGGCTGACCGCGTCAACCTGGAGGAGATCATCACCGGATCGGACGTGCTGGTGTTGGTAGATTTCCCAAGACGGGATTCGCCGGCAGGATCTCGAACGGAGTTGCTGAGCGCCCTGTCGGATCACTCTCTCCCCGTATGGGCCTGGTTGGGAAATGATCCCGATCTGGACGAACTGGAACGCCTCTGCGGCACTTTACCCTTTAAACTGGCATTCAGCCAGCGTTCAGGTGAGGCCGCTTGCTTCCCCGACCGCTTCTACACCCTGCTCGATCCGGACGTCGAAGTCGTCGAAAGGTCGCTCTGGGACGAGTTGTCGCCGCTCCAGCTCCCGGACTTCTCTATCCAGCTTCAGGACGCCGCCAGCCCATTGATCGGATTCAGGGACCCGGAGACGGGACAGAGTTTGGGGCCAGCGCTACTCGCCTGGGAGAGTGCCGACAAGCATAACGC
>JALGZU010000050.1 GCA_025774735.1 candidate division LCP-89 bacterium
GTCTTCCAGACGCCCATGACGTAGCCCGGATGGTCGGCGTAGATGGCGTAGAGGATGTTCGGGTTGGAGAGCGATATAGTCAGGCCGATGCGGCCCACGTCCGGTGCGGAAGGCGGCAGGCCGTTGCTCAGCAGCGACCAGGTATCGCCTCCGTCCGTGCTGCGCCAGATGCCGCTGGTCACCCCTCCCACGTTGCGCTGTTCCGGGCGGCGGATGCGTTCCCACATGGCCGCGTAGATCCTCTGCGGATTCTGGGGATCGATGACCACGTCGATGGCGGCGG
Organism: candidate division LCP-89 bacterium; assembly: GCA_025774735.1. Next base: position 284 of record JALGZU010000050.1, read on the forward strand.
TAGAATCGGTCAGGTAGAGGACCCGTTCCCAGGTGTCGCCGCCGTTTTCGGTCCGGTAGACGCCCCGGTCGGGATTGGTGCCGAAGAGGGCTCCGGCGGCAGCCACGAAGAGCCTCTGGGGATTGGCCGGATCGATGGCGACGCGGCCGATGTGGTAAGAATTTTCCAGGCCCTTATGTTCCCAGCTGGTTCCGCCGTTTGTGGAGCGGTAGATGCCGTCGCCGGGGTAGTTGTCACCTGCGGCATTGGCTTCGCCGGTTCCCACCCAGATGATGTTGGGATCGACCGGATCCAAGGCGATGGCTCCGATGGAGAGCGTCCCGGTTTCGTCGAAGACCGGCGTCCAACTCGTCCCGCCGTCGGTCGATTTTAGGACACCCCCGTCAGCAGCCCCGGCGAAGATGGTAGCTGGCGCCGCCGGGTGGATGCCTAGGGCGGTGATGCGGCCGCCAATGTTGCTGGGGCCGGCCTCTTCCCAGACGATCTCATCCATCTGGTGGTAATCAGCCCTCAACCTCCGGGCTTGATCGACGGCGGCGCGGTAAGCCTGCACGTTGATCGTTTGACCCGGGAAAGCGCGCTGGCGGACGAACCAGTCAGTCGGTTTTTCGCTCTTCTCTTCCTCTTCGGCTTCGCGTTCGATACTTTCAGGAGCCCGGAACCGGTCGTCTTGAGGCGGAGACTGGAGCCATTGCGGCAGCAGAAAAACAGCGATCACCAGCAGAGCGGTGATCGCCGCTAAAAAGGCGGTTTTCTTCATTATCGTACCCGTTATTTTACACAGGTGGTACGGATCGTACCGGCTAAGCGTTAACCCGCGTTCACTCCTATTTAAGCAGCAGCATCTTGCCTGTAGCGTTGAACTCCCCCGCTTCCAGGCGGTAGATGTAGATGCCGGAGGCCAGATCGGCTCCGTTGAAAGTGGTTTCGTGCAGGCCGGATTGCCTCCAGCCGTCCACGAGCTTCTCCACCTGCCGCCCGGCGACGTCGTAAACCGTCAACGAAACCCGGGCCGCCTCCGGCAGGCTGAAGCGGACGGTGGTCACCGGGTTGAAGGGATTGGGGACGACGCCCAGCAGCGAAAACTCTGCGGGCTGGTCGCTCGCTTTGGTAAACGAGCCGCTTTCAAACTCCTCACCAGTGTTCAACCATTCCGCCACGGGGCTGCCATCACCCGTACTCAATTTGCTGAAGTCGAAGCTGTCGCTGTCCCAGATGACGTCGGGGTAGGAGCCGATATAGGCATTGTAAAGATAACTGCCTGCCGGAGCATTGCCGGGCACCGACTGTGTTCGGTCGCGATCAATGGTCGTGCTCGATCCCAGCGTCACGGTCACTGGACCCAGCGTGGGGCCGTATGGGGATCCGTTCGGTAGCGTCACGTCGCACCAGATCGTCACGTTCTGCGGAGAGGGCTCGTTGTTGGTCGCCGCGATGTTGAAGTCGAAGCTGCCGCCCGTGGAAGGAATCTGGATGGGCGTGCCGTATGGGATCAACGTGATATCCACATCCGGCGCGGTCACCATGTAGTCGATGTCGGTGGTGAACTTCAACGCCACGCCGGCCGTCAGCACCGCCGACCCGGGCGTGTAGTGGTTGGCGTAGGTGACTTTGACGCCGTCGGATTGCTCCCAGTTCTCTATGCCGGTAGTGCAGTAGTTCTCGTCGCCGTCGTAATTCTGGAACTGGTAGTACTGGAAGATGATCTCGCCGTCGCCCGTGGAGGTCGGGTAATGGGCGGGATCGTTCAGGATGATCTGGAACCAGTTGTACCCCCAGCCATCCATGGTGCGGGCGTTCTTCCATTCGATGATGACGCGGTAGTTGAGAAAGTCCCAGAAGTAGTGCACCGATCCGTTGCTCAGGATGAGATCGTCCCAGAAGGGGGCGATCATGGCCGGCGGGCCCAGCGCGCCGGGGATGTTCCAGTTGCGGAAACTGATGTAGTACAGGTTGTCGCCCATGGAAATCCAGCCGTTCGAACAGATGGTGATCTGATTGAAATCCTCACCGTAATAACGGAAGGTGAAGGGCAGATCCTGCAGGATGGAACAGTCGTCTTCATCGCCGTAGTCGGGCAGGTATAGGGTCACCTGGCCGGGCAGGGAAGAGATCTCCATCCAGTCGTAAACGGGTGCTTGAGCGTAGAGGACATCCCGGGAATCGAAGCAGCGGTAGCCGTAGGCATCCGGTCCGGCGGGATCGTCATCGCTGATTTCGCCGATGTTGAACTGGACCGTCAGCGTATCGCAGTAGATGTCCGAGGTTACGATCAGTTCCAGGGGCACCATCCAGCCCGGTGGACAGTTGGCCGCGGCCTGCAGCGTGAAGGGATTCGATGTATTTTCGGCCATGTTCCCCGGCGATATCTGCCCCCAGGAACCGCTTCCGTCGGTCACGGCCAGGAAATTATCCGGAGACGTCAGTGTGGCGGTGCAGTTCTGCAACGGGGTTCCGCCCGAATTCTGCAAAGTGATGGTCAGATCAGCCGTCTCTCCGGGATTCAAAATGCCGGATCCGTTTTGCACGGCGTAGTCCAGAGCTTCGGCCAGCGGAGCTACCACCAGCAGGTTGACCAGATTCTCCCACGTCCCCTGGTCGCTGGCCGCGGTGAGCGTCACCTGAACGGTGCGGCTGTGGGGAGCCTCATCGGATAAGACCAGGTTGAAATCGTCGTCCAGGGGAGATGTCGCACCGGGTGACGCGTTGGGTCCCGTTAGTGAATTTTCTGTGATGGTGAGATAAGGATCTGCCGAGCTAACCATCCCGGAAACGGTGGTGGCGGTCTGGCTTGATCCGTAATTCTTGAGAGTGACGGCCAACTCGATCGTTTCCCCGGGGTTGACCCATCCGTCACCGTTGCCGGATGATTCGCCGATCATGTCGTCGTCGATTACCGTCGTCTCGATCCCCAGGGCCACGGCCTCCTGGCTGATCGTAAGAATACCCTGGTACGTATCCAGGTTGCGGCCGGTAACCGTCACCTTGTAACTACCCGCCGGCGCGTCACCGAGATCCATGAGGACACTGCCCGACTCGTCTGTCCAGGTGCTGATCTGCACGTCATTCGCCGAGTTGTACACGCAGACCAGGGCGTCCGCCACCGGCTGGCTGTTCGACCTGACGCTCAGGGCGAAGGCGTTGACGCCCTGCGGCATCGAAGCATCATGAGAGACTGTCAGAGGAGCGGGGGTGTCCGTCCACATCGCCAGGCCTGGATCCCCGAGAATCGTATAGATGTGGAAATAGCACTCCACGGAATAGGTCGTCCCGCCCGATCCCTGGTTGTTGGGCATGCCGTAGTAGAGCTCCATCTTACCGCGCAACACAGCCGATCCGAAATCACCGATGCCCTCGCCGAAAATACCCTGGTAAATGCCACCGTCGATGCAGTTGTTCCAGCGGGTGTGGGTGTAGAGCGAAGTCGGACCGACGAAGCTGACCGCTCCTTTCGGATTGGTAACTGATCCGTAGCGAAGCCAGCCTTCGCCGAAGCAGGGATCCGTGGAGGCTGTGAAACAACCGCCGCCGCACACGATAGAAGTTACAACGGGGAGTTTCCATCCATTGTTAAGACTGGCCACATTGGACGTATAATAGGTGGGTGGTGTCCAGCTCGAATAGGAGCCGTAGCCCCGGTAATTGACGAAAGTCACGCCTGCGTTGACGTAGTTGTCGATATAGGGGCTGCCACTGTAGTAAGGCGGGCTGGTGACCTCGTTGACGGCCGAGTAGCCATTTTCGATCATGAGATCGCGGCAGCGTTCCTTGACGTTCTTGATGGAGAGGGATCCGCCGTAACCGTAAACCATCAGGCCGCGGGTAAACCAGTTGGGATCCGAGGTGTAAGGATCGGATTCATAGCCCCGGATTTTGGCGCAGACGACGAGCAGTTCGTTGCTGGAATCGACCGACAGGCGCCCCACCTGCATGTCCGGGAAGTAGTCGGTGCCTTCCAGGAGCACATAGGGGAGATCGGAGGCATCGCCGGAAGATGAATAGGTGTTGGTGGGCATGCCGTAATCGTTATCCCCGACCAGAATCAGGTAATCTGGCGGCACCGGCCAGGTATCGTAAATATCCTGGATGAAATTCCTTATTTGCCAGTTGGAGGTGCCGGTCTGGGTGGTGTTGTAAACGCTGCATGGCAGGCCTTTCTGCCGTTTCCATTCCACCAGGTTGGTTTCCAGCACGCTCTGTAGGTTGGGCGGCGTGATGAACAGGTACCCACCCAGGACGTGCTCTTCATCCGTGAAATCCTGTCGCGGATTGACGACAAGCCGGTTGACGAGATTCGCGAACACGCGCGATGCTTGCGCACGGGGATGTGATATGACGTTTTCGCCATCGCCCGTAAAGGAGATCTCCACGGTGAGACTGCGATAGAGGCGCAGGAGCCGGCGGGCGGGATTATATTGAAGAGGGCGCAGTTCGAGCCTGCCCAGCCGGAATCCTCGCATGATTACCGGGCGGTCCAGGCCGATGAGTTCTGCGGGAAACCAGCGGTCCGCCTCGAAGGAGCCGGCATCGAAGACGAACTCCGGTTCGACCGGGCCATCGGGGGTTTCCACGGTACCTTCCTGCAGAGGCGGAGGGATGTGACCCGTAATTTCGACGAAGTCGGCGTCAACGACGTTCCATTCCCACCCGCTGCGGTCGGGAAGCAGGGCCAACTTGCGCAGTACGGGCAACTCCGGTTGTCCCCGGGTTCCCCAGGATCCGGCGCCGTCAAAGCTCAGTCGCTGGTAGTCACGATCCTGTAAACGAAGGGATTCCGAATCAAATCCTGCCAGCGATAACTTGAGACGCAGGCCGGATTCGTTCCGTTCGAGAACCTCGAACGTCACTCCCGGTTGTCCTGTATCCACGGTCACCCACTCGCACATACTCCACTGCGGCCACGCCGCGAGAATAACCAAAATCCCCAGCAACAGCGCCGTCTTCCTCATGTCTGCCCTCCGGTTATCTTCCTCACCGAGCTTTCCCGAAATCGTCGGCAATAGCTGTTACGTGCCGTACGATTTCGGGTATACATTATAATAAGTTAGTAAATAATGAAGGAAATGTCAAGGGAATAATTATTTTAAGAGAAATAATTTAAGTCTCAGCGCAACCCGATCCAGGCCGCCTCCGCGCACCCTGATGGTATTTTCCGGTCAAACTTTTCTGCCCATCGTTCTATGACCCCCTCACAAAAAAAAGGAAAATGTTTGCCTCGTGCACTCAAAACGATTATATTGCTTTGAAACTAACCCCGAAAATCCATCTCAAGTTAGAAACCCACCGTTTCCACCGGGTGACGGTGCAGAATTTACCGGGCGGCGGGTACCTTTGCTCGGGCAAGTGCGGATTCAAAGTTGAAGTACTCTCATAAGGATGATTAAAGCGGCAAGTCAGCACAACAACGATATCGGCGGGAAAGATGAGGAGTTGATCGCTCTGGTGGAGGCTTTCCAGTCGTTCAACCGCAGCACCGCGGTCTTGAACGAGGCCTATCAACGGCTGGAAGGGGCGGCGGAAGAGCTGGCCAGGGAGCTGGAAGAGACCAACAGCAAGCTCAAGGACAAGAACGTCGAATTGGATCGGGTTAACCGCTATCTGGAAGACATCCTGAGTTCGATCGGGACCGGGGTCATCGCCGCGGACCTAGAAGGGCGCATCACCATCTTCAACCGCACCGCCGAAGAGATGACGGGGTATCCGGCAAAAGATGTCATCGGTCAGAATTATCACGACTTCATCTCGGGTGAGTTGGGCGAGGAAGCCCCGCTCATGCAGACGCTCATCCAGGGATCCCCGGTTGAAGGCCTGGAACGTGAGCTGCCCCTGAAGGATGGAAAGACGCTGGCCGTGGAATCATCCTCTTTCTGGATCACTTCGTCTGCCGGTGAACGGCTGGGCGTGGTGGAAACTCTGGAGGACGTTTCGCGGGTGCGGGCTCTGGAACGCCAGATGCTGCACCAGAAAACTCTGGCTGCAATGGGCGAGATGGCAGCGCAGGTGGCTCACGAGCTTCGCAATCCCCTGGCGGGGATCAAGGGATTCGCCGGCCTCCTGGCTGAAGATCTATCCAAGGAAGATTCGGCTTATAAAATGGCCCAGCGGATCGTCGAAGGGGTCGATTCCCTGGATCGGATCGCCACCAACCTCCTGTTACTGACCCAGGACAATCCGGGAGAGTTCAGCCGCCAGCCGCTGGAACCGGTGTTCGATCAGGCGATCGCGCTGATCGAAGCCAGCTTCGATGGCAGTTTCAAGGTGGAAAAGGATTACCCAACGGAGCCCTGCGCCGCCAAGATCGATGCGGAGCAGATCAAGCAGCTCCTGCTGAATCTCCTGCGGAATTCCAGCGAAGCGTCCGAAACCGGTGGGCAAGCCGTGGCCGGGTATCGTTACAATCCCTTGGTCAATGAAATCAGGCTCTTCGTGCGGGATAATGGCCCGGGTGTCTCCACTGAGGACGTCGAGAAGATCTTCAATCCCTTCTTCAGTACGCGCACCAAAGGGACCGGTCTGGGATTGGCCATTGCCAAAAAAATTGCAGAATATCATCGCGGTCGAATCGAGTACAGCTCTCCCGAGGAGGGCGGAGCCCAGTTTACCGTGACTATACAGATCGTTTAAACAGACTACAGGTAAACCCTACGATTATTGGGGGGCTTTGTGAGCGGAACGAATTCGAATGTACGTATCTTGGTTGTGGATGATGAGGAGCTGGTCCGGGATTTCCTCGGCGAAGCTCTGACGAGAAATTCATACCTGGTCGATCTGGCGGAGGATGGGAAGCGCGCCAAAACCATTCTAAAGGATGAGACCTACGACCTGATCCTCACCGACCTGAAGATGCCAGGGATTACCGGTCTGGACCTCCTGCGCTTCATCAAGGCGCACCACCCGGAGACGCAGGTCATCATGATGACCGCTTACGGCACGATCGAAAACGCCGTGGAAGCGATGCGTATCGGGGCGTTTGACTACATCACCAAACCGTTCACTTCCGGCGAAATCGAGTTGGTAATGGAACGGGCCCTCGAACACCGGCGCCTGGTCAACGAAAACCGTTTTCTCCGCAACGAGCTCTCCGACAAATACCGCTTCAGCTCAATCATCGGCCAGTCCAAGCCGATGGAAGAGGTCTTCGAGATCATGAAGATGGTCGCCCCCAACCACACCACGGTTATGATCGAGGGTGAATCCGGCACCGGCAAGGAACTGGTGGCCAGGGCGATCCACTACAACAGCCTGCGCCGTGAAAAGCCGTTTGTGAAGATCAACTGCGCGGCGCTGCCGGAAGGGCTGATCGAATCGGAGCTTTTCGGACACGAAAAAGGAGCTTACACTCACGCATTCACACGCTCCCGCGGCAAGTTCGAGCAGGCTAACGGAGGAACCATTCTATTCGATGAAATTGGCGAGATGGCGCCAGGTCTGCAGGCCAAGTTGCTGCGCGTGTTGCAGGAGCGCGAATTCGAGCGCATCGGTGGGCAGGAGACTATCCAGGTGGACGTCAGGGTGATCGCCACCACCAACCGCAACCTCGAAGAAGAAGTACAAAAAGGCAGATTCCGCAAAGATCTCTACTATCGTCTCAACGTGATCAACGTTCATCTCGCACCCCTTTCACGCCGACGCGACGATATCCCGCTGCTGGCCCACCATTTTCTCAGGCGTTATTGCGAAGAGTACGGCAAGGACATCAAGGGGATTTCGGAAGAAGCCGTCAGCTACCTGTGCCGCTCTGAGTGGCCCGGAAACGTGCGCGAGCTGGCCAACCGGGTCGAGCGGGCGGTGGTATTGTGCCGCAATGAGAAGATCGATCTGAGCGATCTCCAGGCAGGCAGCCGGTCTTCCGCCAATGCTCTGGATGACTTCCCCCAGGTGCCCGGTACGACTCTGCGCGATTTTGAAAAGTGGCTGATCCTGAAAACTCTGATTTCGCAGCGCAGCAACCGGACGAAAACGGCCAAACTGCTGAACATTTCTATCCGCACCCTGCGCAATAAAATCAAGGAGTACCGCGAGGTGGATGGGGAGGAGATCGCTTAAACCTTCTCCGCCGGCCCCACATGGGGTCAAATTTGCCGTGCTTCCTGGTTCCAATTTTCCCCCCTCTGCGGGGGATTTTTATTTCAGGGGCGCGTTTCGTGCTTAGATTGGCTTATCAGGAGGCGATTTTAGCATGGCACGGAGATTGCCTTTTCCTTGCACGAATCCCACCATAATGTGCACAAAATTGTTATCAAAGAGTCGATTGGGGACAACATGCTGCGAGAACTTCTGTTCGGCAGGACGCAGATTCCATTACTGACTCGTGGTCTGGATGCGCTTCACCACAGGCAGGAGGCGATTGCCGAAAACATCGCCAACGCCCAGACGGTGGATTACAAGCGCAAATTGGTTACTTTTGAAGGTGAACTCCAGAGCGCGCTGAAGCGGAACCAGGAAGGCATTCGGCGCACCCACCCCGGGCATCTGCTGCCCAGCAGGAAGCCGTCCGACGTCCAGGCTAGAATCCGGAACGCCGATGACCGCATCGACGGGGCCGGTTCCGAAGTGGTCGTCCCCGAAAGAGAGATGGCTGATCTGGCGCAAACCCAGATCAAGTACGAAGCCGAGGTGAAACTCACCCGCCATCACTTTGAGCTGATCAAGCTGGCCATCAGGGGAACCGGCTAGAGAGTGGCTGAAACCGGCATGTATACGCTAAATCGAGGGAATTATGCCGATCGATGAATTTTTCTCCTCACTGCAGACTTCGGCGTCAGGGTTGGCGGCCAACCGCCGCTGGATGGACACCATCGCAGAAAATCTGGCCAACGCCAAGACAACCCGGACCGAAGAGGGGGGACCCTACCGCCGCAAAGTGACGACCTTTAAGGAGGTTCAGGAGACCCTTCTGAGGAACCGGGATTCGCGGGAACGGAAGATCGATATCCAGAAGACCCACAAGGGCCATATGGTGCCGGAATACAAAGGCACCAGGATGTCCAAAGCCGGCCAGGTGGAAGCCCAGGTGGTAGAGGAAGAATCGGATTTTCAATGGGTTTACGATCCCGACCACCCCGATGCCAACGCTGACGGCTACGTGGCTTACCCCAACGTCGAGGTGGTGCGGGAGATGGTGGATCTCATCACCGCGTCCAGGGCTTATGAAGCCAACGTGACGGCCATGAACGCGGCCAAAGCCATGAATAAGAAAGCACTTGATATTTAAGCGAGAAGAACCATTTAATCGAAGCTGGAGAGAGCCGCGATGACGATGGATGAAATAAGACGGATTCAGTCAATTCTGGAACAGCCGATAACGCCTGAATCCGAACAGAAGCCTGAAGAAGGCGACAAGGTATCCTTTAAAGAGACTTTGCAGCGCTTCACCAATGATGTCAGCAAGCTCCAACTCGACGCCGAAGAAGCCACTCAGAAACTCGTGGCCGGCGACGTCGAGAACATCCACCAGGTCATGGTGGCGATGAGCGAGGCGGACGCCAGTTTCAGGCTGATGATGGAGATGCGCAACAAGATACTCGAAGCCTACCGGGAAGTCATGCGCATGCAGGTGTGATCTATTAAGCATTAACTTCATTCAAACAGAGCGAAGCAGGTATGAGTCCGAACTTCAATGCTATTCGAGACCAGTTCAAGGAGACCTTCGAACGGTTTACGCCGACACAGAAAGTCAGCCTGGTTACCCTGTCCGCTGTGACGGTCATGGCCATCCTGGCCTTGCTCATCTGGGCCAACAGACCGCAGTACACGATCCTTTACAACGATCTCAGCAGCACCGATGCCGCCCGCATTCGGGACCAGCTGCAGGATGAAAAGGTCACCTACCGGCTGAAAGACGGGGGCACCACTATTCTCGTCCCTAAAGACCGTGTGTACGACCTCCGCCTGCAGATGGCCTCCGAAGGTATTCCCGCCCAGCCGGGCGCCGGTTACGAGATCTTCGACCGCACCAACCTGGGTATGTCCGATTTCGTTCAGAAGCTCAATTACCGGCGAGCCTTGGAGGGTGAACTGGGGCGCACGATCTCCAGTCTGGCCGAAGTGGAGAAGGCCCGGGTACACGTGGTGATCCCCGAGCCCGCACTCTTCCGGGCCGACGAGAAAGAGACCACCGCCTCGGTCGTTTTGAAGATGAACAGCCGCACACGGCTCGGAGAGGACCAGATTCGCGGCATCGCCATCCTGGTGGCGCGGTCGGTTGAAGGATTGGATTCAGAAAACGTGACCATCCTGGATTCCTACGGCAACCTGCTTTCCGGCATGAAATCACCCGATCCGATGCTCGGCCTGACGGCCACGCAAATGGAGCTGCAGCAGAAGGTCGAAGCCCACTTGGCATCGAAGGCCCAGAGTATGCTGGATGGCGTACTGGGACCGGGACGCTCCATCGTTCGAGTGACCTCGGAACTGGACTTCCAGACCATCGAACGCACCAGCGAAGTGTACGATCCGGAGAGCGCCGTGATCCGCTCTGAGGAGAGGACAGAGTCCACCAGCAAAGGTGACGGATCCCAGGAGATGAACGAAGAGAATTCCCTCTCCAATTATGAGATCAACAAGACCGTAGAGCGTCTTCTCAATTCGGGTGGCTCGATTCTGCGCCTCTCCGTCGCCGTCATGGTCGACGGGAGCTACCGCGCCGGGGAGGATGGGGTCACAGAATATGTCTCCCGTTCCACCGAAGAGATGACCTCGCTCAGCAATATGGTGCGAGGCGCCTTGGGTCTACGGGATGAACGGGGTGACATCCTGGAGATCACCAACATCGCTTTCGATAAGCAAACCTTTGAAGAGGTCAGCGATTCCTGGGCCTCCACACAATACAATGACCTGGTGATCGCCGCCTTGCCGAAAGTTATTTTGGGTGCTGTACTCGTGGTTCTGCTTTTTATGATGCGCGGCTTTCTCAAACGCCAGCACAGCCTGGCCAGCCGGGCGCTCCAGAAGGAAAAGCTGATGATGCCGGGCACCGTGGGCAGAGCTCAATTGATGCCGCCGGATGAGAAGCCCTTCGATCAATCCGGGAAGAGATCGAAACCCAAGGTCGAACTTCCCCCGCTGGACGAGGAGGTCCCTGAGGAAGTGCTGACATCGAAAGCCAAGAAGGAGCAGTTGATCGGCTTCACCAAGGAGCAGCCGGAGACGGCCACCATGTTGATCCGGACCTGGTTGTCGGAGAGTTCCTGATTCACAGTAAGTATCAACCGAAATTATAACCCTATATCGCCATGTCGCATATACCGACGAAATTAACGTATGAGAGTCTGGATGGATCCCAGAAAGCCGCCATTTTTGTCCTCGCTCTGGGCACGGAGGCGACCACGGAGATCTACAAGTTCCTCAACGACGATGAGATGAAACTACTTACGCAGCATATCGCCACGTTGAAGAACATTCCCTCCAACGTCATCCGCAGCGTGCTGGACGAATTCCATACCATGGTGAAAGCGCAGGAATATATCACTACCGGAGGGATTGGATACGCCCGGGAGTTGCTGGAGGCTTCCGTAGGGGAGCACAAGGCGATGGACATTGTCAAGAACGTACAGATGTCTCTCCAGGTCAAGGGATTCAATATCCTGCAGGAGGTCGATCCGAACCAGTTGATGGCTTTCCTGCAAAAGGAGCATCCCCAGACCATCGCCCTGGTGCTGACGCAATTGAATCCCTTGCAGGCTGCCACGGTGCTGATCGACCTGGCGCCACCCATCCAGGTCGACGTGATGAACCGCCTCTCCAAGATGGAGAGCGTCTCTCCGGAGACGATTCAGGCGGTCGAGCGAGTACTCGAATCGCGCGTCGACTTCTCCCAGGGAACCCACAAGATCGGTGGAGTCAAGGCTGCGGCGGATATTCTGAACCTGGTCGGCCAGCGTTACGAGAAACACATCATGAACGGTTTAGCTAAGGATAATCCCGAACTGGCGAGCGAAATTAAGAACCTGATGTTCGTCTTTGAAGATATCCTCAACCTCGACGACCGTTCTATCCAGAAGATCTTGAAAGAGGTGGACAATCAAGACCTCTCCTACGCGCTGAAGGCGGTTTCCGAAGAATTGAAGAATAAGATTCTTTCTAACATGTCCAAGCGCGCCTCGGACATCGTGGTGGAAGAGCTGAAGTTTATGGGGCCCGTTCGACTCAGGGAGGTCGAAGAAGCCCAGCAGAAAATCATTGAGATCATCAGGCGGCTGGAAG
>JALGZU010000051.1 GCA_025774735.1 candidate division LCP-89 bacterium
CAGCTTGTTGGAGCGGGCTCCCCGGTCAACGATCACGTGCAGCGGCGTGCCCGTCGATCCGCTGGTGGATTCCCAAAAAACACCGAACTTGGCGGCGTTGTCGGCGATCAATTCCCGCTGCCGTGTCCGAACCGGTTCCTTGTCCAGCAGCGGAATCCTGTGCAGGTCTTCCCGCCCCCGAAAACGGTTCGGATCCAAACCGGTCTCTCTGAAAAGATCACGGTAATAGGGCACCTGCCGGGCGGCGTGGCGGATCAGACGCCGGAGCATCTCATCCTGGTAAGCTCCTAACCGCTCCCGGCTCCACCACTGGCTGCGGCGGTAAAAGTAATAACTCCTGGCTAAGCTCGGAATCAGGTCAAACATGGCTTTTATCGTATAATAAAGTACTCAGCTCTTCCGGTAAAACTCCTTCAGGTTGCGGATGGTCTCAAATCGAGCTAAAGTCTTCTGAGCGGCCTTAACCGTCGGCGGAGATATGAATTTGCCGGCGGCGATAAAGACGCCCCGTTCCGAGTTCTCGGCGCTTTCGGCCGCCTCGATCACCTCGCGGGCGGAGCGGATCTCCTCGTCCGATGGCGTGTAGATCTCGTTGATGGCGAAAACTTGGCCTGGGTTCATGGCGCACATTCCCCCCATCCCCAGGTCACGGCCGGCCTCAGCGAAAACGCGGAGCCCTTCTGGATCCTTGACGCGGACATACGGTGTATCGACCGGCTCGATGCCCGCCGCCCTGGCGGCCAGCGCCACCTGCGCCCGCGGCACGATCAGAGCCATGTCACCGTCGCTGTGCCGCCCCTGTAGGTCTGCCAAAAAATCCTCGCAACCGAAGATTAAACCCACCAGCCGTTGCGACGCTTTGGTGACGGCGCGGGCGTTCAGCACGGCCCGAACCGTTTCAATGACCGGGATAAGCGAAAAATGACCCGCAGGTAAACCCAGATCCCGTTCGATCTGCTCCAGCTTCGAGTCGAGCCGCTCGATGTCCTCGGCGCAGTTCGCCCTCGGATAAACGATGCCGTTCAGCTCTCCGCAAGCAACTCCGGCGAGATCGCCACTCGTCAGGTTCGTCTCGAACGAGTTCACTCGAACGAAAACGGCTTTTTCCGAATAGAGCCCCTTTTCTAAAGCGTGGCGAACGGTCTCTCGAGCCGCCGCCTTCAAAACGGCCGGAACCGCGTCCTCCAGGTCCAGGACAAGACAGTCCGCCTCCGTGCCCGCACTCTTCTTCATCATCCTCTCGGAATGACCCGGCACGAAGAGCACGGAACGCAGAACCCAGTCGCTCTGGTACGGTTTCGACATACTGAAAACCTAAGATTGGTTCGGCAATTGCTTGGGAATCAGCACCTTGCGGCGCAGGATTAACACTTTTTCATCGTTCTGATTGAAGGCTTCCGTCTGCACGGTCACGATGCCGCGACCCGGCTTGCTTTTCGAAGCCCGGACGTCCAGCACCCGGCTGTGCGCTCGCAGGGTGTCGCCGACGAACACCGGGGCGTGGTGGACCACGTTTTCATACTCCAGGCTGGCGATGGACGCACCGGAAATGTCGGGGACCGTCATCCCGACGACCAGCCCGAGTACGTACGTCCCTGCGACCACGATCCTCCCATGTTGCTGAGCTTTGGCGTACTCTTCATCGCTGTGCAGCGGATGGTGATTCATGGTCAACAGGCAGAAGAGGTTGTTGTCGCTCTCCGTCACAGTCTTGCGGGGCCAGTGATCGAACTCGCGCCCCACGGTAAAATCATCCAACGTGCGCTGATAGGGTTGATCGACAGTCATTATGTCAGCTCCTTCCCGGCACGGCGCATGAATGCCGCCGGAATGCCGGACCAGATCTCATCGGCTTCCATGTCGCTCAATAATACTCCGCCCATGGCCAGTGTGGAACGGTCTCCCAGGGTTAAATTCTCCCGCACCGAAGCGTTGATGCCGATGTGAACACCCTTACCCACCTTCGAATACGCTCCCAGGCAGCATTGCGCCGCGAAATGGCAGTAATCCCCGACCTCGCTGTTATGCCCGATGACCGCCCCGGTCATCACCAGGCAACTGCGCCCCAGGCGCGTGCCCGGCGAAACAGAGGCGTTAGGCATGACGACGCTGCCCGGCCCGATCTCGACGTTTCCGGCGACGTAGGCTTTCGGGTGGATAAACGTCGCCAGCCTGTCATCCGGGATCTGCAGGCTTTCGAACAGGGCGATTCTCATGTCCTGCCCGTCGATACGGTAGATCGTATAGATGAAGTGATATCCTTGATCTATGAACTGCTGGACGTCGCTGAGTTTACCTAAGACGGAGTGCCCTTCCAGATCCCCGCCCTTCGCCATACGGTCGTTGAGATACCCCTCAACGCTCCATTCGTCGTAACCCTGTACGGCGGCATCGTCAATGGCTGCCGCGACGACTGATCCGTTGCCCAACCCGCCGATGATGATGACCTTCTGGGGTGATGAGGCCATTAGTCCTTCCCGCCCTTTTCCTGGGAATAGATTCGCTTGATGACGTATTTCGGGCGGTCCTTCGTCTCGATGTAGATCCGCCCCAGGTATTCGCCGATGATGCCGATGAAAATGAAGTTCATTCCCAGCAAGAACAGCAAGATGACGACGATCGATGTCCAGCCGGGAACGACCTTCATGAGAAACAGCTTCTGAATGACGAAGTACACGGCCAAAAGCACGCTAACGATCCCGAGAAAAACTCCCAGAACGCTCGAAAGGCGAATTGGTAGCAGAGAATAGGAGAAGATCCGGTCCAGCGACAGTTTCAGCATGCGCGGCACGGTATAACCGCTGGAACCGGCGTACCGTTCATCTCGCAAAAGGTCGACGACGGCGTAATCGTAACCCATCCAGCACAGCAGGCTCAACGACGTGGCGGTCTTCTCCGGAAAAGTCTTCAGCTCTTCGACCAATTCCCGCCTGAGTGCCCGGAAGGCGCGGGTGCGAGGGAGATGATACACGCTGGTGATTTTGTTGGCAACGGCGGTGAAGATCCGCGACACCACGATTCTAAAGGCGTTGTCTTTCCTGTCCGACCAGCGGGCAATGGCTGCGGGGACGTTCTCACGCTCCAGCGCCTCGATCAGCTTTCCGATATCCTCGGGGCGGTCCTGCAGGTCGGAATCCATCAGAATGATGACCTCACCGGAGGCCTGATCCAGCCCTGCGGCGATGGCGTTGGACTGCCCGAAGTTCCGGGTCAGCTGGATGATCCTGATACTATCGTGGGATCTCTGCAAGTCCACGAGAAGGTCGACCGAGCGGTCGCGACTGCCGTCGTCCACGAAGATGATTTCATAGTGGGAGGATAGAACCGGCAGAACCGCCTGCAGGCGGCGGCATAATTCGGGAAGCGCCTCGGCATCGTTGAAGACGGGAATGACCACGGACAAACTGGAATCAAACTGCGGAGTCATCGCTGCCAACCAAATAGAGGGAATAGTGACGATGAGAAGAATCTAAACGGGAAAACTCTTCATGGTTTTCGGCGCATTCGAGCCGGTATTGAAAATCAGGTCGATGATGCTGACGTCGTGAACGAAAGGGGGGTAAAGCTGGCGGTATTCGGGATAGCCTGAATAATCCATATATTTCACCTGGATGCCGGCCTCACGAAAGCGCTCCTCCTGCAGGTAAGCCCTGGCGCTGGGTCCGGTGAGATAGGTATCCGCGCCAGCCTGTTGGCAGAGGTCAACCAGCCTCTCTGTCTTCCCCGGGACGAGTGTATAATCCGTCGAACTGGATAAAGTGGTATCGATGCCCAAAATAGCGCAGACGGCCCGGATGAACCGGAGGTTGATCTGGCTGATGAAGGTCTCGTCACAATCCAAATACAACGATTCGAATAGATCTCTGTGGGATTTAAAAAAGTGGGCATTACAATAGCTTCTCTTGATCGTTTCCCAGTGTCTTCTTGACCATTCGGGATCGCTGACTTCGGTCTCCTTGATCGCCTGGTGAAACCTCCCCTTGACCTTGACCGGAATCGTAAGCCAGATCACCCCTTGCGGAGTTTTAATCCGGTTGCGGTTGATCCAGAACCTCTTAGTATATTGCGCATCGTCGAACAGAATGAATTCATTTACGCTGTTAAGGATGTCGAAATAGCCCTTCCAGGGTATATATAACGGTTGGACGATGGCAACGGTCTTGGTCATAAAAAGTTTATTAATACAGACGAAAGGACGGCGGGAACGATCTCACCTGTTCTTAGTCGTCCCCGACATGTCAGTGAGTCCGGTTAATTAATTTAATCATTAGTATTGAAGATGTCAAGAGCCAGAAACAAAATAAAATAAATAAACGGGAAATTATGCCGGGAACCTGCCCGGATTCGTTGCCCAGGTATTGGGTTTTGGATATTCTCGCTCATCTCGATCACGGGAAAACCACGCGCTGGTCAACGGGATGCTGCACTAGCCCAGTTTTTGGCCACACTGCTCCACGAGAAAAGAAGCCCATCCGAGATGGGCGTTCTTCTTTGCGGGATAAACCACCGCAGCCTATTTCATTAGCACCATTTTGCCAATGGCATTGAAGGAACCTGCAGTCAGGTTGTAGACGTAAATACCTGAGGCCAATCCCGATCCGTCGAAGGTGACCTTATGGATGCCCACATTTCGCCAACCGTTGACCAGCTCGGTTACCCTTCGGCCGGAAACGTCGTACACTGCAAGTTTGACCTTCGATGCTTCTGGCAGAGAGAAGCTGATCGTCGTAGACTGATTAAAGGGATTGGGGTGGTTCTGGTTAAGTTCAAACCTGCGAGGTGCAGCAGCATTTTGATAAGTTATCTGGTTTTCTGAAGCCACCGACAGAGCAGAATTTATTTCAATAATTTCGACCTCAGTTAAATCCGCCGTTCCCAAACCGAGCTCTTCCGCTCGTTCCAGGATTGGCTGAATCCATGCAGGATCAAAGGTTTCATCAATCTCATCCATGAGTTGTGCGCAATAGGCCTCGGCGGCTACAATATCCCCGCAAATCACGATCTTATTCAATTCTCTGACTACACCTCCCACGGACCGATACGGGCCGGTAACCGCCATGATAGAGCGAGCATCAACAATCGTTAATTCCGGGTTTATCACCCCGGCAGTTTCAGCAATCGCTTGTAGAAACTCATCTGTGAGAGAATCAAATCCATGAAGGTATGCTCTGGTGTCGCTGGTGCGCGGGCCTGAAACGGTCCCCACGTGATTTTTAATGGCACAGGTTAAGAAGGCGGATTCATGCCGTTTGAGATTGCAGAAATTAATTATTATGGGGGCATCGTAAACATCGCTATAGACCACGAAGTCGGGCCACGCATGTCTCATGACATAACAGGTGTCTGAAAAAGCAACCAATTCCGCGCCGGCCTGGGTAATTACAGGTTCCAATCCCAGCTGCTGATAAATAACCGAAGGATCGTAACCGCCTGTGTCGCCCACTTTGATCAATCCGGACGAGACTGCCTGAACCGCCGTGATTGTGGCTACAATAGAATCAATATCGGAGATCGTGGGGTACTGTTCATAAGATATGACCAGGTTCGGTTTAATTAGAACGTCCTGATTATCATCGATGAGTCGTCCCAATCCGCTGAGCTCGGCAAGCCCGGCGGCGAGCATAGTTTGAAAATCCGTTCCATTTACGCAGACAAGAATCGGCTGTCCGGCAAGATTTACGAATGGATTGGGCACTCTAACTCTTGGATTTGATCTCGGTGCCACCGACCAAAACGGCTTCATAAAGGGACTCAAAGCCGACATCGAAGCGGTGGAGACTGTACTTTTTAGAAGTCCCGCGAGAAAATCACGCCGAGAAATAAACCTCTTAAACATGTGTGTACCAATTTTTAAATATATCTTCTCGTGTGGGATTGACAGGATTTAGTTCATTACATCATTCGATACTCTATTACTGTCGTAGTTTTTGTCCAATAATGCATGGAATCGTCAAACTAAGAGAGTAAAGTTTGCTCCTATTTTAAAAGCACCATTTTCCCATGGGCGGAAAACTGATCCGCTTCTAGACGATAAATGTAAATCCCCGACGCGAATCCGGATCCATCGAATGTTACCTCGTGAACCCCCACCTCCCGCCAGCCGCCCACGAGCGTCGCCACCTGGCGGCCTGAGATATCGTAAACGGCAAGGGTCACCCTGGCTGACACCGGCAGGGCGAAGGAAATGGAGGTGGTGGGATTGAAAGGATTGGGGTGGGCGCTCAGCATCTCAAGTTCGATGGGGATGGTTTCCGCTATCTCCAGTGCATCATCAAAGAAATCCCCTGTCAGTTCCCAGCCATCCTGACCTGTCCAGTCACGGCTTTCACCCTCCTTTGCGAAGCGGAAGAAATCGCTGCTCATGACATTCCAAGGGTGCTCACCGAGGAACGCATTGAAAGTGTATTCTCCCGCCGGGGCGTTCCTCGGCACTATCTGGAAGAGCATATGCGAAATCGTAAGACCCGGAACGAAAGTAAACTCATTCGGTCCGAAAATTAAGAACTGAGAACTTCCAGGCGTTTCGATGGCAAACCAGACTTCAGCAGTATGAATTTCGACATCATAGTTGCTCACCGAAACGACGAAAGCGAAGACCCCGCCTTGTGGAGGAATGACGATTGGCATTCCCAGGGGATTTAATGCGATTTCTAACGATGCCGGTTGCTCCCACCAACTAATTTCACCTCCCTCATACGCGGCTCCCAAGATATCCACATCGCCATCGCCATCAATATCGGTGGCATAAACTGATCGAGCCCCTATAAAATAATCATCTACGGTATGTTGTATAAAGTTTTGAGCACCATCGTTCTCCCACCAAGTTATGTCATTGCCATCAAAAGCCGCTCCCAAAATATCCACGTCACCATCACCGTCAACATCGGTGGCGTAAACCGAGTTTGCAGCGTAATAATCATCCGTGATGGTATGTTCTGTGAAACGCTCATTTCCATCATTCTCCCACCATGTGATCTCGTCAACGTCAAAGGCCGCTCCCAGAACATCCACGTCATCATCGCTGTCCACATCAATGGCGTATACGGACCACGCTCCGTCATAATCCCCATCAATGGTGTGTTCCGTGAAGTTCTCTTCTCCGTCATTTTCCCACCAGGTGATGTCATTCGCACTCCTAGCCGCGCCCAAGACGTCCACGTCACCATCACCGTCCACGTCAATGGCGAAGACTGATTTTGCGGCGTTGAAATAATCATCTATGATATGTTCAGTGAAGTTCTCAAATCCATCATTCTCCCACCAGGCGATCTGGTCTCCCTGCCTTGCAGCCCCGAGGACATCCACGTCCCCATCATCATCAAGGTCAATGGCATAGACGGACTCTGCGCCGTCAAAATCCTCATCGATAGTGTGTTCCGTGAAGTTTTGATTCCCGTCATTCTCCCACCAGGCGATGGCATCTGCGTTATATGCCGCTCCCAAGACGTCCACATCACCATCAGTGTCCACGTCAAAGGCGAAGACTGAATAGGCATTAATAAAATCTCCGGCAATGATATGCTCAGTGAAGTTCTCATCACCGTCATTTTCCCACCAGGTAATGTCGTCAGCATGGTAGACCGCTGCCAGGATATCCGTATCACCATCGGTGTCAAGATCGATGGCAAAGACCGATTCCGGACTGTCAAGATTTGAGGCGACAATGTGTTCCGGCCATGGGGCCTGGGCATTACAGGCCAGAGCGATGACGCATATCACGGACAGAACGATAATCGGGATTGTCATAATTCGGGCTTTCATAACCAACTCCACAGTTATTGCTTCAAGCAAGCATAAAATTTAGACATAGTATGAGGAAATGAATCGAACTAGTGTGATTGCTTTTCCCCGGTTTTCAGGCACAATAATTCCCGGTAAGATTACTTCATCAATACCAATTTCCCACTGACAGTCATTTCTCCTGCGGTCAACCGGTAGATATAGACACCCGAGGGCAGGTGTGAACCATTGAAGATGACTTCATGGTGCCCGGCGCACAGCCAACTGTCCTGTAGGAGCGTTCCCTGCGATCGTCCTGCCAAGTCAAATATCTCAACGTTCACCCGTCCTGCTTCCGGGAGTACGAAGGCAATAGTGCTTACCGGATTGAACGGATTGGGATGGGCACCATGCAGGGGATATTCTGTTGTGACGATTTCCTCAGCATGCAATTCCGAATCGAAGAGGTTTCCGATCAATCTCCAGCCTTCGAGACCCAGCCCATCGCCACCCTCACCCTCCTTGGTGAAAAGAAAGGAATCGGCATCAAAGACTTCCCAGGGATAATAACCGATGCCGGCCCAGTATATGTATTCTCCTGCTGGTGCATATTCTGGAACGAACTGGAAGAACATGCGCGAGTATGTGGATTCGTAGTTGAAAGTATATGAGATGGGTTCCATGCTGGGGAGCTGGAGACCATTCGGCAGTTCGATATTGCACCAGAGATCAAGGTCAAGCGGATTGCTGCCGTGGTTGGTTACGGTCATCTCGAATGCGAACGAGCCGCCTTGAGGTGGGATGACGATGGGGGGAGCGAAGGGATCGAGCGTAATTTCCATTAAAATTGGGCTGCTCCCCTGTTCCCACCAGGTGATGTCATCGGCATACCATGCCGCGCCGAGGACATCCATATCTCCATCGCTGTCAACATCTGCAGCAAAGACGTAAAAAGCCCCGTTGAAGTGAGTCTCAATCGTATTTTCAGTGAAGTTCTGGTAGCCATCATTCTCCCACCAGGTGATATCGTCCGCTATTACTGCTGCCCCTATGACATCTACATCGCCGTCACTATCGACGTCTTCGGCATAGACACACTTAGCGCCGTTATATTCAGCATCGATCGTATGTTCAGTGAAGTTCTGGTAGCCATCATTTTCCCACCAGGCGACGTCATCCGCCCCGTCGGCTGTTCCCAATACATCCACATCATCATCACCATCAACGTCCGTGGCATAGACCGAAGTGGCGCCGTTAAAATCACCGTTTATGATATGTTCCGTGAAGTTCTGGTAACCGTCGTTTTCCCACCATGTGATGTCGTCTGCCACGACTGCAGCCCCTAAGACATCCACATCGCCATCGCCGTCAACGTCCGTGGCATAAACCGAAGTTGCGCCGTTAAAATCACCGCTAATGGTGTGTTCCGTGAAGTTTTCATTCCCGTCATTCTCCCACCAGGTGATGTCGTCTCCATACCTGGCCGCTCCCAGGACATCCACGTCACCGTCACGATCAACATCAGCGGCAAAAACGCATCTTGCATAGTCAAAATCTCCATCTATGTTATGTTCCGTGAAGTTTTCATTCCCGTCATTCTCCCACCAGGTGATGTCATCTGCATCTGCTGCAGCCCCCAAGACATCCACATCATCATCACCGTCAACGTCTATGGCATAGACCGAAGTTGCGCCGTTAAAATCACCGTTTATGGTATGTTCCGTGAAGTTTTGGTAACCGTCATTTTCCCACCAGGTGATGTCGTCTGCATTTTCGGCAGCCCCCAAAACGTCCACGTCACCATCACCGTCAACGTCTGTGGCATACACTGAAATCGCCTCGCCGTAACTGCCGTCAATTGTATGTTCGTTCCATACTACTTGGGCGTCAGTTCCAGCTACGATCAGGAGAAAAAAAGAAAGTACTGTCAGGACGGATTTTATTGCCAGAGAACTCATGATCGATCCCCTTGGTTATTATTTCAGCAATAGCATCTTACCACTTACATTGAAATCACCGGCGATTAGTCTATAAAGGTACAGACCGGATGCCAGGTTGGATGCGTCGAAGGCGATTTCATGTGCACCTGCATCACGCCAGCCGTTGAGCAGATCGGATACCAGGCGGCCGGAAACGTCGTAAACCGCCAGGTGAACCCTGGAAGCTTCCGGCAGGGTGAAAGACAGCGCGGTAGTTAAATTGAAGGGATTAGGAAATGCGCGCAACAGTGTGAGTTCTGTTGGAGTGACTTCTGATATTTCCTGCATATGCTCGAATAAATCGCCCGTCAGTGTCCAGCTTTTTGAGTTGATCCAATCGCCGGACTCACCCTCCTTCATGAAGGGGAAGGAATCGCAGCTCATGACGTTCAAGGGGTATTCGCCGAGGAACGCATAGAAGGTGTATTCTCCAGCCGGAGCGTTCTCCGGTACAAATTGGAAGAGCATATGCGAAGTCATTAAGCCCGGAGCGAAGGTAAACTCGTCCGGTCCGAATACCGTGAATTGATAACCTCCGGGCACTTCGATGGTAAACCAGACCTCAGCTGTATGGGATTCGATATCGTAGTTGGTCACCGAAACGTCGAAAGCGAAAGCGCCGCCCTGGAGTGGAATGACGATAGGCATGCCCAGGGGATTCAAGGTGATTTGGAGCATGGAGCAGCCTTCCTGGTGAAAATAATAAGCCCCTATGTCTGCTATGGAATAGTCCGGATCAAACGGTGAATCCGGATCACCAGCGTCGATGCAGGGGGACATGGTCGAATCCGGAACTGGAAAGTTCGCCCAGGTGATCTGGAAATTGCCGCCGGCCGGGTCCTCAAATAGCGGGTCTTCGAAGATGTTGTAAAAGATATCGCAGGAATCCTCATTGGCATTGACGGTGACGATATCGCCGAGATCGGGAGGTACATCGCCGGCGAAATCACCGCCCTCATTCTCATAGAAATCGCTGTAGGAAATGTCAGCATCTGGATAGTAACTGAAGAAAATCCCACCGTTTCCGCTGTTTCCTTCAACGATCGTGTTCACGATAGTCGGAACGCACATGTCGATGAGCATCCCACCTCCATTTTCTTCGGCCGAATTACCGCTAACGGTACAGTTGGAAATGGCAGAACTGCATTTAGATATCACCAATCCGCCACCATCACCGTCCCTGGCCAGGTTGTCCGTGACGGTGCAGTAGGAAATGGTCGGGCTGGCTTTAGAGGCGAAGATTCCTCCACCGTAGGAGGCTGAGTTGCCCGTCACGGTACATCCATGAATCGTCGGGCCGCACTGATCCACGTCAATCCCTCCGGCGCCGTATCGCGCCCAATTATCACTAATGGTGCAGTTGATGATGGTCGTGGGAGTACCACAGATCATAATCCCACCGCCATACCCTGCATAGTTGCCAGTGATGATGCAGTTGGAGATGGTCGGGCCGGAGTCCCAATAACCGATGGAAATCCCACCGCCTCCCCAGGAAGTCGAATTGCCGCTGATCGTGCATCCAGAGATGGTCGGGCTGGATTGATAAATGTAAAGCCCGCTTGAATTACTGCCAGTGATAAAACAGAATCCCAGTGTACAGGCCTCGTCGGCATTATCATAGTCCAAACCAGACCAGGTTCTACCCACAGCATCCGGCATGAACTTGATGCTGTCGGTTTCGTTGCCGACCGCATTTAAGTATCCGCAGATCTCGAAGCAGTAATCGCCCGTAAAGAGGAACACCGTGCCCGGTTCGATCACGAGGGAACTCCCCGTTTCAACGGAAATATCTCCAACAACGGTGTAGGTCCCGGGCCCCAATGTGCCGCTTAACGGCCCTTGAAGCTGCGCAGTTGCCGTTGCGCATAACAGAAACAGCACAATGGAAATTAAAATCGGCTTTCTCATCACGGTCTCCCTTGAATTTTTAAAAGGCAAATCGCCATTATTTCAGCAGGACAATCTTCCCACTGGCCGTGAAATCACCTGCCTGCATCTGATAGACGTAGATGCCGGAAGCCAACTGCGATCCATCAAAGGTCACCTGGTGGTTGCCCGCGTCCCGCCAACCGTTGGCCAGTGTTGTCACCAAGCGACCGGAGATATCATATATCTCCAGCTTAACCCAACTCATAGCTGGCAGATCGAAGCTTATGGTTGCAGTAGGATTAAACGGATTGGGGTAAGCCTGATGCAGAGCGAAACTCTCGGGGATCTTCAGCGCCGGATCGATCCCTTCAAAGTCCAGGAACTGTTCGCCGATGTTCGTCCAGCCTTCGGTCCAATCCCCCGAACCGTCATCGCCCGACTTTTCGAATGTAAAGCTATCTTCATCGTAAACGGTGCCGGGATACAAACCGACGTAACCGTGGTACGTGTAGGTCCCGGCGGGAGCACCGGCAGGAACGCTCTGAGTGCGGTCCCGGTTCGTGGACCAACTTGCTGGAAATGGGAAACCTGTAACCGGCCCCAGAGTGGGACCGTAACTCGATCCGTTCGGCAGAGTCACATCGCACCAGATGTCCGCTGAAGCTGGGGATGTACTGTTATTGCCTGCTTCGATGTTATAATCGAAACTGCCTCCGGAAGGTGGGATCACGATGGGTGGTCCGGCAGGAGTGAGCTGCACATATAGCTCAGACCCGGGCAGAGAATAATCCAGCGCCGTGGTGAAAAAGTAAGCGCGGCCGTTTTGGAGAGTTGCTGCAGCCGGATCGTCGTAGGTGTTCCAGTAGACGATTTCGATACCGTCCTGC
>JALGZU010000384.1 GCA_025774735.1 candidate division LCP-89 bacterium
TGACGCTGCGCAGTGAAGAAAAATTAATTCAACCCCAACGTACATAACCTATACCGAGGGATCACCTTAACATACATTCGAGGAATCTATGGATACAGGAAAAAAGATGCTGGAAGTCCGCTGGCACGGGCGGGGCGGCCAGGGAGCGGTAACGGCTTCGAAAGTGCTGGCCGAGTCCGCCATGTCGCTGGGGAAGCAGATTCAAGCCTTCCCGGAGTACGGCAGCGAACGTCAAGGGGCTCCGGTGAAAGCCTTCACCCGCATCGCCGACGAACGCATCCGGCAGCACAATCAGGTCACCACGCCCGACGTGGTCATCGTGCTCGATCAAACTCTGCTGGATGCTGTGGACGTCACCGAGGGGCTGGGTGAAGACGGTACCATTCTTATCAACACACAATCGCCCCCCGCGGAAATCCGCCAGAAGATGAACCTGAAGGGGCGCACCTTATACACGGTCGATGCGACCGGCATATCGTTGCGGAACCTGGGCAAAGCCATTCCCAACACCCCCATGATCGGCGCTTTCGTGGGTGCCACTAAACTGCTCGATCCCAAGCTGGTCGCAGAAGACTTCAGGGTCAAGTTCCGGGGTAAGTTCAAGGAAGAAATCATCGATGGAAACGTCCAGAGCATTCTGGACGCCTCGGAGGAGGTTAATTCAGAATGAAGAAATACACGGAAGCAAACTACGATAAACTCCCCCTGGCCGGCGTCATCGAGGAGGCGGGCAACGCCCACGGCTACGAAACCGGTTCCTGGGGAACCTTCGAGCCGGTCTTTCATGAAGAGATCTGCATCCACTGCATGTTCTGCTGGGTCTACTGCCCCGACAGCGCCATCCTGGTCGAGGACGGTAAGGTCACGGGCATCGACTACGTGCACTGCAAGGGCTGCGAAATCTGCATGGTCGAATGCCCCACCAAGCCGGATAAAGCGATCACCATGAAGAAGAAATAACCGGTACGCAATGACCTGTTAATTAAGTAAATACCCAGAAGGAAAATACAATGTCTCAACAACTGGCTCTAACGGGAAACGATGCCGTCGCTTACGCCATGAAACAGATCAATCCCGACGTAGTGGCCGCTTACCCGATCACCCCTCAGACGTCGCTGATGCAGAAGTTCGCCGACTTCGTGGCCGACGGCCTGGTGGACAGCGAACTGGTGCTGGTGGAATCAGAACATTCCGCCATGTCGGCCACGGTGGGATCGCAGGCGGCCGGCGCCCGTTCCATGACCGCGACCGCCGCGTGCGGCCTGGCTCTGATGTGGGAGATCCTCGGCATCGCCTCCGCCTATAGACTTCCTATCGTCATGCCGGTGGTCAACCGGGCGCTTTCCGGCCCCATCAACATCCAGGGAGATCATTCCGATTCCATGGGAGCGCGCGACTGCGGCTGGATTCACCTCTTCAGCGAAAACGCGCAGGAAGCCTATGAGAACACCCTCATGGCCATCCGCATCGCCGAGCACCCCGACATCCTGACGCCGGTGATGGTCTGCCTGGACGGCTTCATCATCAGCCACGGCGTGGAGAACGTCACCATCTTCGATGACGAAAAAGTCAAAAAGTTCATCGGAGACTTAAAACCGCACTACAAACTCCTCGATCCCGCCCACCCTATCACGCTGGGAGCAATGGACTTTTCCGACTTCTACTTCGAACACAAAATATCGCAACTGGACGGTATAAACGCCTCGCTGCCGGTCATCCAGAGCGTCAGCCGGGAATTCCAGGAAACCTTCGGCGGCGAAGAGTGCTATGACTTCTTCGAAGCCTACCGCATGGACGACGCCGAACTTGCCGTTGTTTCACTCGGATCGACAGCGGCGATAGCGCGCATGGTGGTGGACGACCTGCGTTCGCAGGGCGTGGCGGCGGGCTGCGTCAAGCTGCGCGTCTTCCGGCCCTTCCCGTCGGACGAACTCGCCCGGGTGCTGGCTCCGCTGAAGGGCCTGGCGGTCCTGGACCGTTCCATCGCCTACGGCGGCGACGGCGGCCCGGTGCACATCGAAGTGCGTTCGGCGCTGTACGGTCACCAATCTGCGCCGCTCATGCTCAATTACATCTACGGGCTGGGTGGCAAGCCGATCGAGCCGGAACACATCATGACCGCCTTCGAGGATCTAAAGGAAGCGGTCGCCACCGGCAACGTCAAGCGGCGCATCGGCTACCTGAACCTGAAGGAAGAAGGCGTGCCCGCCCTCGTATAGCCCGCGGGATAATAACCTGATAATGAGAAACCTGGAGATACAATGGCAAAACTAAAGGACTTAACCTACCGGCCGGAACGGCTATCCGGCGGTCACCGCCTCTGCCCCGGCTGCGGCGTGCCCGCGGTGGCCCGTCTGGCGCTGCGTTCGACCGAGGCTCACCTAGTGGTCGGCGCGGCCACCGGCTGCCTGGAAGTATCCACGACGATATACCCCTACACCGCCTGGGAATGCAGCTTCATCCACAACGCCTTCGAAAACGTGGCGGCAACGGTCTCAGGCGTCGAAGCGGGATATCGCGCCCTGAAGAAGCGGGGCAAGATCAAGGAAGACTACAAGTTCATCGCCTTCGGCGGCGACGGTGGCACCTACGACATCGGATTGCAGGCGCTCTCAGGAGCCATGGAACGCGGCCACAACATGGTCTACATCTGCTACGACAACGAAGCCTACCAGAACACCGGCAACCAGCGCTCCTCGTCCACTCCGCACGGATCCAACACGACCACCACGCCGGTGGGACTGGAATCGTTCGGGCGCGTGGGCAAGCGCAAGGACTTGACGGCGATCATGGCGGCTCACCACATCCCCTTCGTAGCACAGGCAACCTCGGACAACTGGAAGAACCTGACCCGCATTCTGGAGAGGGCGCTGGAAGTCGAAGGTCCCGCGTTTCTGAACATCCTCACACCCTGCGTGCCGGGATGGAAGTACGACGGCAAGGACACCATCAACATCTCGCGGCTAGCGGCGAAGACCTGCTTCTGGCCAAGTTACGAAGTCGATCACGGCGTCTGGAAGCTGAACTACACGCCCAAGGAGAAACTGCCGGTGGAAGAGTTCCTGAAACCGCAGGGACGCTTCCGCCATCTCTTCCAGCCTGAAAACCGCCACGTCATCGACGAACTGCAAGAGGAAGTCGACGAATACTGGGAACGCCTGCTCTTCCTCTGCGGGAAGCAAGAAACGGCTAAAGCCTAAATCATTCGGGACATCGCAACAACATGCGACT
>JALGZU010000385.1 GCA_025774735.1 candidate division LCP-89 bacterium
GATAAACCTCTTGCACTCATCAGGTGAGTTTCGTATATTCCCCTATAATGACGCGCCCACCGACAATTGCTGAAACGCTCAAGGATGAAAAGTACGAGCAGGCCGCTCAGGTGATCTTGCAGTTACAGAAATCCGGGCACAAAGCCTACTTCGTAGGCGGGTGCGTGCGCGATCTGCTTTTAGAGTTGACGCCAAAGGATTACGACATCGCCACCGATACCAACCCTGAGGAGGTCAAGCGCCTGTTCCCGGATGCTAAGGGGGCTGGCAAGCGCTTTGGTGTGTCCATTATTCCGCGCTCATCCGGGGAGATCGAGGTGGCGGCTTTTCGAGAAGACGGTTTTTATTACGATCACCGCCGGCCTTCTTCGGTAACTTACGCAGCGGCGCGATTTCACCCTGAACGCGCTCTACTACGATCCCGTCAAGGATGAAACCATCGATCTGGTAGACGGGCTCGCCGACCTCAAGAACAGAGTCCTGCGCATGATTGGAAGCCCGTTTGAACGCTTCGATGAGGATTGGCTCAGGCTCCTGAGGGCGGTCCGGTTCGCCGCCCGGTTCGCCCTGCGATTTGATCCTCGCACCTGGGATGCTCTGAGGACTCTGGCGCCAATGGTTACAGGCATCAGCGCGGAACGCCGCACCGAAGAACTGCGGCTGATGCTCCAGGAACCGAATCCAGGCCGCGCCATCGGGTTGCTGCACACCAGCGGTTTGTTGAACAGCCTGCTACCTGACATGAGGTTTTCCAAGCGCCGCATTCGCAAAGTAATAAATCTCCTGGAAAAATCCGACTCCAAAACGGAAGTCTGGAAGCATTTCTTCGTGGACCTGCCCGGGGAATCGATCCAGCGAACCTGTCAAAATCTCAGACTCACACGTCCTGAGAAAAAATCATTAGGGATCAAATAGATGACCAGTAAAAGGGATGGTTTGACCGAATTGATCGAGGCTGCCGACGAGGCACGCCGTTTCGCCCGGGCGCGCTATTCGAATTACCGCGTAGGAGCCGCCATTCAGGCGAAAGACGGACGAATCTTCACCGGAGTTAATGTAGAATCTTCCTCGTACGGTTTGACCGTCTGCGCCGAGCGCGTGGCGCTGCTCAAAGCCCTGTCCGAGGGAGCGGACGACTTCGTGCGCATCGCCATCATCACCGATTCCGACCCGCCGGCATCGCCCTGCGGAGCCTGCCGGCAGTTATTATGGGACTACGCCAAGGGATTGGACGTCATCCTGGTCGGAAAGAAGAAAGAGCCTGTAACAACCACCCTGGCGGCACTGTACCCGCGCGCGTTTGGGGGGAAAGATTTGTAAATTCAGGCGAATAGTAACTGTTTTCAGACAATTTCAATTCTTTTTACATCGATATGAATAAGACTACCCCCAAATGCGGCATCTTGATCGGCATCGCCGGGGGCACCGGATCGGGCAAGACCACGGCAGCCAGGAACATTACCGACGGCCTAGGATCGGACGACGTAGCGATCATGACCCAGGATTCCTATTACCACGACCTGTCGCACCTGTCGCCGGAGGAAATCCGTCAGCACAATTTCGATCACCCCGACGCCATCGACCGTAAGCTCTTAATCGAGCACATGAAGACACTACTGGACGGCGGAACTGTCCAACAGCATGTCTACGACTATACCCGCCACGTCCGCACCGGCGAGATGCGCGCCGTGGGGCCGCACGCCATCATCGTTCTCGAGGGAATCCTGGTATTATATTACTCGGAACTGCGGGAGATGATGGACATCAAGATCTTCGTCGACACCGACGACGACATCCGCCTGATGCGCCGCCTGCGCCGCGACATCCGGGAGCGGGGCAGGACGATGGACGGGGTACTCGAGCAGTACATGACGACGGTTCGTCCCATGCATGAACAGTTCGTGGAGCCGTCCAAACGCTACGCCGATATAATTATTCCCGAAGGCGGTAAAAAAATGGTCGCCATTGATCTTCTGCAGACGAAGATCCGGCAGCTTCTACGTGAACGGGGTTTGCAGTAGCCTGCGGAACGCCAACTTCGTGCTTTCTGAGAAGACATCTGCCCATTTCACAAAGATGGGCGCTTTTTATCAGCCACTTGGTGAAAAATAGCACAAGAAAGCAAACATGAAAACAATCCTTGACGTACTATCAATCATAACCTAAGCTATCTTACCCGGAGGAACTCCAATGGATACCAAAGAATTACAACAACAGATCGCTGAAAACATGAAGGTGTGGCAGAAAATCGAGAATGCTTCGGTAGCTGGAACAGGCAAAGTCCTGGAGAAGACCGACAATCCCGTCGTCCGCTTAGTCATGGAGATCATCCAGCGCGATTCCATGATTCACCACCGCGTGCAGGGAATGGTCGCCGACAGCCTAACCAAAACTGCCGTATCGCTCACTCCCGATGAATTAATCGCGGTCTGGGATATGATTGAAGAGCACATCAACCTTGAGAAGAAGACTTTAGAGATGGCTAGCCAAGCTCTAGATGGGCTTAAGGGCAAGAAAATGGTGGTTCAGGAGTACTTGTTGAATTACCTCATGGAAGATGAAGCCAAACATAACAAACTCTTAGACAGCTTGGAGATGATCAAAAAAGGGATGTATCCTTACGGCTAATTTCTTTCAATTTCGCGTCGATTAACGAATATTCCCGATGATCCAACATCGCAAAGCTGTCGTTCAACACTACCTCAAAACACGCGATTTTGAAGGCCTTAAGGAATGGGCTGAAGAGGAACGCGGCTCCGTTCGAGTTCTCGGATCGTTGATTCTCGACCTGGATCCTTTGGTGAGATGGCGGGCCATAGAAGGATTGGGTAAGGTTTGTGGAACCAAGGCGAAAAGTGACCTGAAATCCGTGCGCCGGGTAATCCGCAGGTTGTTCTGGGGCATGAACGACGAATCGGGTAACCTGATCTGGAGCGCGCCTGAAGCCATCGCCGAAATACTGGTCAACGTTCCCAGGCTGATCGACGATTACGCTCCCCTGCTCCCACCGCTGATGGACCTGGAACCGTTTCCTCGCGGCGTCAGCTGGGCTCTGGCGAGGCTCAGCGCCGTCAGACCAAAAGTCTTCGAGAATTCTACGGAGGTCCTCCTGGAGTCGCTCAGTTCATCCGACCCTCACATCAGGGGATGCGGTCTGCGAACCCTCGGGCAGATGCAGTTCCGGGATACTGACAACCGGATTCCAAACCTGTCGGACGACGGGGAACGATACGAATGGTATGATCCCGACACCGGCGAGATGAGCCTAAATCGCGTGGCTGATGATTACGCCCGCGTAATCAATAGAAACGGGTGCGCCTGAAGCAACTATACAACACATCTAGGACACAAAATAAAGCGACCGGCGGATGCCGGTCGTTTGTTCTTAAAGTGTTATTCAGTCGGATGAAAACGTTCACGTGATCTATTCTTCGTGCCTCCCCCCCAGGTGCCGGGCCAGGAATTTCTCC
>JALGZU010000386.1 GCA_025774735.1 candidate division LCP-89 bacterium
ATGGGATTGATGTCGGGAAGCACGTTCAAGCTGCACCCCAAATCGTCCTTTAAAAATGGGTCTGCTTTTTACGAAGCATTCTGAGGACGCGTTCGAACAGTTTTACCTTGGATTTATAGGGCATAAAACTGCTCTTGAAGCCCATGACAATGATATTTTTCAAGTCCTCTTCGGTGAATCCGAAAGTGTTACAGGCAACCAGGTACTCGTTCGTGACGGAGGTGTTGGAAATCAGCCGGTTATCGGTGTTCAAGGTCACCCGCAAGCCGTAATCATAATACAGGCGAAGGGGATGAGTCTCCAGGGAACTGACCGCCCCGACATGCAGGTTCGAGGAGATGCAGATTTCCAGGGGGATGCGGTGATCGTTGACGTAGTTCAAGAGATCTCCGTCCTCCTTAAGCCTGGTTCCGTGACCGATGCGGTGCGTATTCAGATCGTGGAGTGCCTGGCGAATGGAATCAGGTCCGTACGCCTCCCCGGCATGCACGGTGCAGTTAATGTTGTTCTTACGGATCAGGTAGAAGGCTTCGCTGTGATCCTTGGCCGGAAAATGGTCTTCAGCTCCCGCCAGATCGAAGCCGACCACTCCCTGATGTTTGTAGGCCGCGGTCAGTTCCGCCAGAGCCAGGGAAGTTTCCGGTGAGATATTGCGGATACCGCAGACGATCACCCCGGTCTTAATGTCCGCCTCTCGCTCCGCCTGCCGCAGCCCTTCGAGTACTGCATCCATGACCCGGGTCAGTTTCAGGCCGCCTTTCGTGTGCAGGACGGGAGAATAGCGCACCTCCAGGTACAGGATGCCTTCCGCGGCCGCGTCCAGAGCCAGCTCATGGGAGGCGCGCTGCAGGGCCTCAGCATCCTGCAAAACCGGGAGGATGGCGTTGAATCGTTCGAGGTAGTCTTCGAGGCTCTTAAAGGGCTTTTTCACCTCGAAGTACTTCTTGAGCTCACCCGCGGATCTGGCGGGGAGTTTGTGTTGCCGTTCCTGAGCCAACTCCCACAAGGTCTCCGGCCGCAGCGAGCCATCCAGGTGACAGTGCAGATCGACCTTGGGCAGGGAACGGATCAGCTCTTCGGATGGTATTTGGGTACTGTTTTCTGTAGCCATTCGCTTAACCTGATCCCAATTATAATAAGTTTCCGTCAACCGGATAGATGATTAAATGAGAAGGCCCGCAACCGTCGCCGTCATCCAGGATGCCAGGGCGCCACCGATCATCGCCTTCAGGCCGAGTTTGGCCAGGTCCGACCGCCTGCCGGGCGCCAGCGCCCCAATGCCTCCGATCTGGATGCCGATGGAGCCGAAATTGGCGAAGCCGCACAGAGCGTACGTGGCGATGGTGATGGAGCGTTCGCTGAGCTGTCCGTCGGTGATCAACTGCGACAGTTTCAGGTAACTGACGAATTCATTGGCGGCGATTTTCATCCCCAGGAGATTTCCCACCGTGCCAGCTTCACTCCAGGGAACCCCCATCAGGAACGCCAGGGGTGAAAAGATCATGCCGAAGAAGATCTTCAGATTGGCCGGGAAGATGCCGCGGTAACCCATCTCTTCGACGAATTCGCCTTTCAGAATTTTGCCGTCGATCAGACCATCGAACCAGCCCAGGATCACGTTCGCCAGAGCCAGCAGCGCCAGGAAACTGATGAGCATGGCGATGACGTTGACGGTCAGCTTCATCCCGTCGGTAGTGCCCTTGGTGATGGCGTCGAGGACGTTTTCGTACAGCTTGATGCGGGGTACTTTGGCATCACCGGCCGTTTGGGAATGTTCGGTCTCCGGGAACATGATCTTGGCGACGACCAGGGCGGCGGGCGCCGACATCACCGAGGCGGCGATCAAGTGCGGCGCGGGGATGCCAAGACTCATGTAGGTGAACAGCATGCTCCCGGCGATGGTGGCGAATCCCCCAACCATGATGGCGTGAAGTTCAGACATCGTCATGGCATCGAGGAAGGGGCGGATCAACAGCGGCGCCTCGGTCATACCGACAAAAACGTTGGCCGAACAGGAGAGCGATTCCGCTCCAGATAAGCGCATCGCCCAGCGCATGAATCTGGCCATCTTATCAATGAGAAACTGCATGACTCCAAAGTAGTAGAGGATGGCCATGAAAGCGCTGAAGAAGATGATCGTCCCGGCGATGATCATAGCGAGCTGGGTGCCATAGGTGACGTAGTTTTCCGGCTTTCCCAATTCCCCGAAGAGAAAATTGATGCCGACCTGGGAGAGTTTCAAAAAGGCGTAAACCTGTTCAGAAAGCCAGCGGAACGCATCCGCGCCGGGGCGCCACCAGAGCAGGACTACGCCCAGGGAGAACTGCAGGCCCAATCCCACCACGACGGTGCGCATTTTGATTCTGCTGCGGTTGTTGGAGAGCAGGAAGGCGATGCCCAGGAGAGCCGCCATGCCCAGGATGCTGATCAGTCTATACATAGTTCATGAAGACCCGGCTTTATCCGTTGTTCAACTCTTTTAATCTATACTTGCGCAGCCGTTTCACTCCCGGCGGAGCGACGCATTACCCACAGACCGGCTGCGATCGCTGCCGCCACCAGCAGAAAACCATCCCGGAGATTCCCGAATATGAGAGCGCCGATGCCGAAGGTCGCTCCGTAAATCAGCACCACCCCGAGGAGCCAGTTCAGCAGATGAGAAGCCAAAGAGGTACTTCCCCAGCGCTCTTTCCATTCGTCAGGCCAAGCGCCGCCGGGGCGGACGCGCTGGTAGAATTGGCTCAGTTTCTCCTGCGGCACCGGTTGGGTGAGCAGGGTGACGCTGACCCAGGTCAGGATGGAGACGGGCACGATGATGAGTGCCTTGTGCTGGATGCCCAATGGCAGCCCGAAAAGAACCGGCGCGGTCGAGAAGAGGGCGTAGTCGGCTCCGGCCCTAAGGGCCTGGACTAAGGCGATCACCTCTAGAGTCACCGTTACCAGAATCGACGACGCCAGCGCGGCGATCTCCGACCAGGCGTTGATACGCCACCAGAACCAGCGCAGGATCAGCACGGGTCCGATGCCGCAACCCATCGCCCAGATGAATTCCCAGGCTCGCGCGATGGAGCCCATGAACAGGGCGGTGACCGCGGCTCCCGCCATCACCAGAACCGTGGCGATGCGGGAGATCCAGACGTAGTGTTTCTCCGAAGCATCGCGGCGGATGAAGCGACGGTAGACATCGTTCAGCAGGTAGCTGGCGCCCCAGTTCAGATGCGT
>JALGZU010000052.1 GCA_025774735.1 candidate division LCP-89 bacterium
TTAGAGAACCGGTACCGGAGGGATAAGCCCATCGCCGGAGCGGAGTCGAAATCCTCCATCTCGGCTTCACGGTCCGCCGGGGCGTTCAAGCCTCCCCAGGCGGCAGCCAGCCACTGGTCGGATATCTTATAGCGCAACCGCAGGGCGTCGTACGTTCCGTAAGCCACTCCCTCTGCCATGAACTGGCGTCCGAATCTCACGTTCAGGCCGTTTTTGCCCGTATATCGGAGGTAGAGGGTGTGCAACTTCAGGGTACCCGATTCGGAAAAATCATCGGCGGAATCCCCCTGATAACGCATGTGAGCGACCAGCGAAAGGGGCGTCGTAACCAGCGGACTGAGGCGGAATGAGAGGGTCTGGTAGAGCTGTTCGTGCTGGGCTTCGGCACCATCCTGGAAGGCGTACAGTTCTGTCAGGGAATATCCGCGTAAGTGTGTCGCCGCGTTGAGCGTCGCGGAGGAGACATTAAGATAGGTCATGGTTGTTAAAAAGTCAAGCAAAATGATGTCAATCATTTCATAATACTTCGATAAATCAAGTTGGTGAGAGGGAATAATCCAGTCTTTCGAGTCGAAATTTAGGGTCGAGGCAAAGACGATTCGAGGATCCGGGTGAGATAAAAATTTCTCCTGAAAAAAAGCCTTGCATTTCTAAAATTTATTCTGTATCTTTGACCCCACGTCTTTCGAGGTAGCGGTGCCTTTCACGGTTAAAAATGGCCGCATTCGACACCGATTTTCCCCGGCCGATTTTCCCCGGCCTGTCCGTATATTTCCCATCAATCCTCCTGTACGCACCTTCAAAAAACACCACTTGAGGATGGACGGTGGATGGCGGCTTACTGCTACGCTTCCTTTGAAACCTGCCCACGATTTTTAGGAAGGCCCGTGTCGCCTCAATTCTGGCGTTATCGCCGTAGGACGAAACCAGCGCTCTGATCACTTCCCAACATGCCCAAAGCAAAAATCTATCGCATCCAACCCAGCGTGGATCGCCAGGGCGGGCTTGCTCAAAAATTCCCCAAGCTCCTCGAAAAGGCCGGTCTGTCCGAGGTCATCAATTCCGGCGATTTGACGGCGGTCAAGATGCATTTCGGCGAGCCGGGCAACGTGCGCTACCTACGTCCCATCTTCCCGGTGATGGTGGTCGACACCCTGCTCAAACTCGGGGCTCGACCCTTCGTTACGGATACCGCGGTACTTTATAAGTCCAAACGACATACCGCCTGGGACTACTACAATTCAGCCCGGCGTCACGGGTTCACCTCCGAAGTTCTCGGATGTCCGCTGATCATCGCCGGCGGGATGAACGACCGGTCCGTCAAGGTCAAGGTCCCTGAACCGCTGCAGCTAAACGAAGTCGGGGTAACGCCGGAAATCTATGACGCCGACGCCGTGATCTCCCTGGCCCACGTCACCCTGCACCTACAGTATCCGCTGGGCGCCGCGCTTAAGAACCTGGCTATGGGATGCGTGGATATCCCCACCAAGCTGGCCATGCATGAAGCCCGGGGTAAAAAACCGCGCTTGTTCGCCCAGCAGGAAGCCACCGCCGATGTGGTTGCGGCTGTGATCAAGGGATCGGGAAAAAAGTTCTTCGGAATCAACCTCATCCTGGACGTCACCCCAGACTGCGACTGCTGGAACAGAACCGATCTGCCGGTCGTGCCCGATCTGGGGATTCTGGCCGGCACAGATCTGGTCGCCCTGGACCGCGCCAGCCATGATCTCATTACCGCCTCCCCCGGTTACCCGGGATCGAAGCTGGAGGGGTCTGAAGGATTCGGTCCCGGTGGGGATAAGGTGAAATCCATTTATCCCAAGATCGATTCCGACGCCTACTTCGATATCATCGAGAGAGCCGGAATTGGAAACAATACCTACGAAATCATAGATCTCTAAACAATCCGCGGGGGGATGCAGATCGAACAGTTAACCTGCCCAAGGAGACCAGCATGAATATTGCCATTGCCGCAGCCCACGCAATGGAATTTTCCACCTTCAGGCGTTACATGGGCCGGGTGCAGAAATTGCCTCTGGGGAAATGGCAACATTACATCTGGCAATATCAGGGCAACCGGGTGATTTTATTGGAGACCGGAATGGGACCCGAAAACGCCAGGGGTGCAGCAAAGACCTTACTTCAAACCTACAAGGTTGACTGTATGGTTAATTTCGGATCAGCCGGGATGATCAACGAGGAATTGAAGGTGGGGGATGCGTTTTTAGTCAAGGAGATCACGGAGGCGGCGAGCGGCAAGCTGGTGCGAACCAATCGGCAAATGACCGAGGCGATCAGTGCGTTCTTAAACGAACAGGACAGAGGATTTGCCTGCGGACGACTCCTGACCTCGCCGGAACCGGTCGTACGGCGTGCCCATCGGCAGCGCCTGGCGGAGCAGTTTATGGTGGGGGCGGTGGATATGGAAGCGTATGCACTGGCTGAGGCCGCAGCGGCCGCTAAGTTCCCCTTCGCCGCGCTGAAGATGATTTCCGACCGTGCAAATGCGTTAACTCGCCTGGAATATTGGAAAAACCTGCCCCAGGTAGACCGCAAGTTGGGTAAGCTGATGTACGGCTTTCTGGGATTCTTGAAAGCCGCTTAGACCACCTGATCGATTCGGTGGATGCGTTTGCTTGGTTACTGGAAAATGCTCCGGCCTTTAGGGTACGGGGTTTTTTATGCCTAAATCTAAGAATTTACGTGCTTAGCGATAAATTGAGCCGAAAGATGTTGCGTTTTTTACACAAGTTTCTTATTATGTCTGGTTGAAGGCTGTTGAGTTTCGTCCTTAGAGGTACCATGAAAAGTCAAACTGAATACTTGACCTTTAACACGCCGACCAAGCGGCAATTTATCAATATCACTGCCGAGGTCGAAGAAGTGCTTCATACCAGTGGCGTGCAGGAAGGTCTGGTGCTCGTCTCCGCCATGCACATCACTGCAGGTGTCTGGATCAACGACGCCGAGGGGGGGCTTCTCGATGACATCGACGAGTGGCTCGAAAAGCTGGCGCCTTATGCCGACTACCGCCATCATCGCACCGGAGAGACGAACGGAGATGCCCATCTGAAGAATCTCCTGGTCGGGCATCAGGTGCTGGTGCCGGTGACCGCAGGCAGGCTGGATTTCGGCCCCTGGCAGCAGATCTATTATGCTGAGTTTGACGGCAAACGTTCCAAGCGGTTGCTCATTAAGGTTATAGGGGAATAAGGGAACCAGCGTTCAGCGTAGTGGTAAAATTATATACGGAGGGGTACCGTGGGTCAGAATCAATTACTCCTGATCGTCTTATCGGTCATCATCGTGGGGATCGCCATTCTCGTCGCCATTAATCTCTTCCACGAGAACGCCGCTTCGGCGAACCTCGACCAGATATCTTATTTTGCAATGGAACTGGGGACTCGAGCCCAGAAATATTACCGGACGCCCATCTGGCTCGGAGGCGGGGGCCACAGCTTCAGTGGCCTCACCGCCGACGCGCAGGGTTTGGCGCAACTGACGAACATCCCGCAGAATGAACACGGCACCTTCAGCATTTCGACAGCAGGGAACGACGCTCAGGTTGCGCTCCAGGGTATAGGGGTGGAAGATGGTGACGGTGACGGCACCGATTGCACCGTGACCTTGCAGGTTTTCGCCGACAGCATGTCTCTATCCATCACAAATCGCTAATTTTCTTCTTTTTCTTTCGTAACACCATAGGTCATTTGGATAGAGAAGTGAGCGAAGTGACCCTTGCTGCTCACATTGCGTTTGATTTGGAGGTTCTGTGTCAACCCTGGATGTAAAACTCTTCTATGTTGCCTTCTGGCTTTACTTCGGTGGATTCATCGCCTTTGCTCT
The DNA here is from genome assembly GCA_025774735.1 of candidate division LCP-89 bacterium. Next base: position 3,847 of record JALGZU010000052.1, read on the forward strand.
GTACGTCCCCTTCCGTAAAAAGGGCGTCTCTCTCGTTGCCACCACACTGATGGCGGTGGGATTGCTGCCGCAGACTATTGCGATCATCACGCGTTGGATCAATTCGGATCATGTGCCGCTTTCCAACATGTATGAATACATGTCTCTGATGAGTTGGATGGCGGTCATCATCCTACTGATTCTCATGCAGCGTTACAAACGGCCCTTGATGGGCAGTTTTATCGCTCCCCTGGTGTTTATGCTGATGGTCACGGCTTCCCTGCTTCCCAAGGAGGTCAGCCAGATGCTCGTTCCGGCTCTACAGAGCTACTGGATTACCATTCATGTAACCCTGGCTGCGCTCGGTTCCGGAGCCTTTGTCGTCGCCTGCGCCGTGAGTTTCATCTACCTGATGAAGGTTCATCAGCGCGATAAGGCCTCCGGTGTTCAAGCCAGGGGCCTCAAATGGTGGCTGATCAGCTTCGGGGCCTTTCCGGTCGTCCTGCATCTCGTCTTATCCATCGTTGGATTTGACCCGAAATCGACCGTGCTATTTCATCTCGGCGGAGTCCATCTGGAAGGATGGGGCCAGCTGATGATCTCTCTCGGTTTCGGACTCCCTTTTGGCGCCATCTTCCTGGGGGTGATGTACAAACGTCTCATCGGCCGCCAGGATGAGAGCCGCTTCGGCTCGAATCTCTTTGCGCTGACCACATTCTCGATGCTTATCGCCGGACTGCTGGCGGGATTTGGCAATACCGGCGGGCTATTTTTCCTGACAGATCGCAGCCCTCTCCGCATTTTCGAATTCTTCGGAGTGATGCTGGTGATCCTCTGGCCGGTATTCTTTATCTGTTACGGTTTACTCTACCGCTTCAGGTTCAACTTCGTGGACAAAATCGAGTTCAATCTCGATCTTCTCGACGAGATCAACTATAAAGCGATTACGCTGGGTTACCCTCTCTACACCGTCGGAGCCCTCTTCGCAGGCGCCATCTGGGCTGAACAGGCCTGGGGGTCCTTCTGGAGCTGGGATCCTAAAGAGGTGGGGTCGCTGATCATCTGGCTGTTCTACTCCGGTTTTCTGCACGCCAGGTACAATCGCCAGTGGAAGGGATCGAAAGCCGCAGTCCTGGCTGTGTTTGGGTTCCTCATGGTGCTCCTGACCTTCTTCGGGAACTACTTTTTCGGTGGGCAGCATTCGTATGCTTAAATCCATGGTTGATGGCTATGTTGTATTCCGGTAAACGTAGTCTCTGTGCCCTTCTGTTCGTCCTCGCGATGATCCCTAATATCGCCTCCTCACAGGGATTCGGCAAGAATAAGGTGCAGTATTTCTCCCAGGAATGGAGTTTCATTCAGAGTGAACATTTCGACGTCTATTTCTACCAGAACGGGTACACAATCGCCGAATTCGTGGTGGAAACGGCTGAAGATGCTTACCTGCAGATCTCCAAATCTTATAACTACGAGTTGCGCGACCGCGTCACCATCATAACCTATCCCTCCCACAACGCCTTCGAGAGCACCAATGTCACCTTCTCCAGCCCGGAAGAGGGGGTAGGTGGGTTCACCGAATTTTTCAAGAACCGCATCGTGATCCCCTATGAAGGATCCTACGAGCAACTCCGCCACGTCACCCACCACGAGCTTGCCCACGCCATGATGTTGGAGATGATTTACGGCGGGGGCATCGGGTCGATCCTCTCCTCTCTCTCCCGCATGCCAATGCCTCTCTGGTTTATCGAAGGGCTGGCTGAATATGAATCCCGCAACGGTTGGGATACCGATTCGGATCTGTTCATGCGGGACGGTACCATCAATGGATACATCCCGCCGATCAACCAGATGGGCGGTTTCCTCAACTACAAGGGTGGACAGTCGGTCCTCTATTATATCTCTGAACGGTACGGTAAAGAGAAGATATCAGAACTTCTGCACCGGATTAAAAGTGCCCGGGACGTTGAGAGGGGCTTCAAACTGGCTCTGGGCCTGGATATCAACGACCTCTCGAAACGTTGGCACAAGTGGCTGCAGGGTAATTACTGGCCCACAGTAGCTGAACTCCAGGATCCCGGCGATATCGCCCGCCGGCTCACCAACCATATTAAAGATAGGAACTTCGTCAATAATTCCCCCGCACTTTCACCCGATGGCTACCAACTGGCTTTCCTGTCCGATCGGAGCGATTATTTCGATATCTACCTGCTCTCCGTCGTCGACGGGAAGATAAAGCGCAAGCTGCTTTCGGGACAGACAAGTGCCAAGTTCGAGGAACTCCACTGGCTGCGGCCCGGTCTCTCCTGGTCGCCGGATGGCGAGGATCTGGTCTTCGCATCGAAGGCCGGAAAGTCCGACGCACTCCACGTCCTGAACGTAGAAGAGGCCGAGGTGACGAGGACGATCCGGTTCGATCTCGACGGCATCTTTTCCCCGGCATATTCGCCGGACGGTGATCGTATCGCCTTCGTCGGCATGAAGAATGGACAATCCGACATCTATACCGTTTCGCTGCAAAGCGGTGAACTCAGTAACGTGACCGACGATATCTTCAGTGACCTCGATCCCTCCTGGTCTCCGGATGGCCGCTACGTCGCTTTCATCAGCGATCGCGGGGATCATCTCGGTCCGCCTCCGGATGATTTCAGCATCGCTCAATACGATTACCGCCAGTCCGAAGTGTACATAGCCGACACTCAGGCGGGAACCCTGCAACGCATTACGCACAGCGCAGCCATGGAGAGAACCCCGGAATGGTCACCCCGGGATCACATGATCTCCTACGTGAGCGACCGCGACGGAGTCTACAACCTCTATCTCCATGATCTCGATACCGGCGAGTACTACCCTATCACCAACCTGCTGACCGGGTGTTTTCAACCGACCTGGTCCCGCGATGGCGGGTTGGCTTTCGCCAGTTTCTTCGATGCTGGCTACGATATTTTCTACCTGCGTGACGCCTTCGATCCTAATCTGAGACGAGATCTCGTCGAAGAAGAAACGGTTACCCAAGTTATTATTCAAGAACCCGTGCCGCTCGACACTACTGCCGTTCCCCAGGATTTCGGCATGAGCCAGACCTCTCAAAAAACGCCCATGGGGAGAATTATCTTCGATGACCGCTACCAGGCCGTGCAGGAAGTCGAAAAGGTGTTCCTAGACTCGTCCGATTACATGAACGCTGAAGGCGGGTACAAGATCAACGATTACGCTCTGAGGTTTTCGCCGGATATCGTCTATGCCTCCGCTGCCTATTCTACCTTCTTCGGACTCCAGGCGATGGGGTTGCTGCTCTTCAGCGATATTCTCGGTAACCATCAAATCTACATCGGACTGAATGTCTATTCGGACCTCGAAAATGCCAACGCCGATCTTCTTTATCTCTACCTGCCCAAGCGGATCAACTACGGCATAGGGCTCTACCACAAAGCCTACTTTTTCTATATCTTCGATGAGGATCAGGGGGAATATACCTATTTCAGAGATAAAAACTTTGGATTCAACCTCTATGCCGAGTACCCCCTCTCCAGGTATTCCCGCCTGGAAGGCACCTTCAATTTTCTGGGAATTGAACGCGATTCCTACGACTGGCTTTTCGATGAATACAGCTATGAGGAGAAACGGCGGGTAATTATGCCCGGACTCGCATATGTCCACGATACCATCCTCTGGGGATCCACCGGCCCGATGAACGGGACGAGGGCACGCCTCGCATTTTACGCCAGCCCCAACCTGGAAAATTACATCGATCTGAGCGGCGCTCCCGAATGGGGTCTCGATTTTCAGACGGTGATCGTCGATGCCAGGAAATATCTGAAAATCGCCAACGACTACGTCTTCGCTGTGCGCGGGACGGCCGGTTTTTCCGAAGGAAGCGATCCCATGCGCTTTTTCGTCGGCGGTGAGAACAACTGGATCAACCGTCGCTATCAGGGGGACATCGAGGGAGATATCGAAGACATTTATTTCTCGAATTTCATTACTCCGTTCAGAGGAGGCGATTATTACGCCACCGAGGGCACCCGCTTCGCTCTCATGAATCTCGAATTCCGCTATCCGCTCGTACGGCACCTGATTCTGGGTTGGCCACTTCCAATACATCTCGCCAACATCCGGGGAGCGCTCTTCATGGATACCGCTGGCGCCTGGTATAACGACGACTTCCGGGGGACTACTTATACGGAGGAAGGGGATGTGACACTGAACGACCTGATGATGGGTTACGGATTTGGTGCCCGCGTTAACCTGGGGATCTTTCTGCTGCGTTGGGACGTCGCCTGGAGAACCTATTGGGATCGTACGGATAAACCTCGTTACTATTTCTCCCTGGGCGCGGAGTATTAGAGAGCAACGGCTCCGAGCTCTGCTGTCCGTGCTGGATGCCATCAACCGGGGATAGATGACCTGATTCTATGCGCAACGCGATCACTCGCCTTGGGAAAACAACCAACTGCTTCTTCTCCGAATCCGGAGAAATCTTCATCCTGCTCGGAAAGATCCTGTCCTATTCCGGCCGCCTCTTCAAAGACCGCGCCTTACTCTTTGAACAGATGATTAGTATAGGGTACAATTCCCTCCCCATCGTGATCATGGTCGGAGCATTCACGGGGGCCGTCTCAGCCTGGCAGACCAATTACCAGATCGAGGGGTACGTTCCCATCCGTTTTTTGGGATTGGCGACCTACAAAGCAGTGGTCATCGAATTGGGTCCCGTGTTGACGGCACTTATTCTGGCCGGACGCATCGGAGCATCGATCGCCGCGGAATTGGGCACGATGAAGGTGACCGAACAGATCGACGCCCTGGAATCGCTTGCCATCAACGCAGTGCGCTACCTGGCAGTACCCCGATTCTTCGCCTCCCTCTTCATGATGCCGATTCTGGTCATCTTCGCCGATTTTATCGCCATCATCGGCGCGTTCTTAGTCGCGAATGCCTTTCTGGGGATCCCTACGCAGGTCTTCTTCAGCGAAATTCCCACCTTCTTCAGCATCCACGATATTATGTCCGGTTTGTTGAAGGCGTTGATCTTCGGTGCGATTATCTCCCTGGTGGGATGCCACATCGGTTTCGCCACCACGGGGGGAGCTGAGGGGGTTGGCAAATCCACGATCCGGTCTTTCGTCCTCTCCGCCATATTAATTCTCGTGGCGGACTATATCATGGCAATTCTGCTATTCTGAGGTAGATGCATTGATCGAAATCGAGGGGTTGACAAAATCTTTCAACGACAAGCCGGTTCTGCGCGGGGTGGACCTGAAGATAGAGACCGGCGAATCGGTCGTCATTATCGGTCGGTCGGGCTGCGGCAAGAGTGTGCTGTTGAAGTTGCTGATCGGCTTACTTGAAGCCGACTCCGGGCGCATCATCATCGACGGCGACGACATCACTCAACTGGATGAATCCGAACTGTACCGGGTCAGGCACAAGTTCGGAGTTCTCTTTCAGGGATCGGCCCTCTTCGATTCGTTCACGGTGCAGGATAACGTTACCCTCGGTTTGCGTGAACATACCGATATGGCCGATGAGGAGATGGCTAAAATCGCTGAAGAGAAACTGCGTCTGGTGGGTTTGCCGGACATCAAAAATCTGAAGCCCGCCGAACTATCCGGCGGGATGAAAAAGCGGGTCGGTCTGGCTCGAGCCATCGCCATGGATCCCCAGTATGTGCTCTACGACGAACCCACCACCGGCCTGGATCCGATCATGGCCGACATTATCAATGAACTGATCCTGCGGCTTAATCACGAGCTGGACGTTACTACTATCGCGGTGACACACGACATGGTTTCCGCTTACAAAGTCGCCGACCGCATCGTTATGCTGCATCGCGGAGTGATCCTCTTCAGCGGTACGCCTGATGAGGTTAAAAATTCCGATGATGCCGTTGTGCGTCAGTTCGTGGAGGGCATGGCCGAAGGTCCCATCAAACCCGTGCCGGTGGGGGGAATCAGTCTGAGGGATCACAGATCGGGTTAACAATTTTGACAGAGATCAACACTCTGAAACCACCCCCCCACGTTTTTCGTATAACTATTTACACCCCTCAAACATCAGGAGTCATCCATGATCACCTACCCTGATATTGAAAACCTGCTCGATTTTCACTCTGAGAAACAGCCCATCATCAGCTTTTACCTGAATACAGACGGATCCCGGTTCTCACTCGATCAGCAGAAAGTCACAGCCCGCAACCTGATTCGAGAAGGCAAAAAGAGCGCGGAAGCAGCGTCTCTGGACGATGACGTTCGCACCAGTGTCCTCTCCGACCTTCGGAGAGTGGAAAAGTACCTGAATGACGAACTGACTCCCGGCTTCAAGCATAACGGCCTGGCTATGTTCACTTGCCGAGAAGCCGGTTTGTGGCAGGTCATTGAACTCCCCAGGCCGGTGCCGTCGAATCTGGTGCTGGAGCCGACTCTTCACGTCCGCCCACTGACGACCATCCTGGACGAATACCACCGTTTTGGCGTATTGTTGTTGGATAAAAACCGGGCGGGACTGTACGAAGTGTACATCGGCGAGATCCTACAAGTCGAGCATGCTTTTAAAACGGCCGGAAAAGGATTGACCCTGGCGCCCATAGAGAGTCCCGGATCAGCCGACCGGGGCATGTCGAAACGGGATGAAGAAGAGACCCAGAAGCACTTCCGCCTGGTCGCCGATAATCTTCTGCACCTCTTTCACCGCCGCCATTACGAATATCTGGTCCTGGGCGGCCAGCAGCAGATCCTGGTGCAGTTTGAAAATTTCCTCCACCCGGCGCTAAAGGAACGTCTGGTCGGTCATTTCGCCGCCGAACCCGGCAAGACGCGGCAATCGAAGATCTTAGAAGAGGTCGCCACCATCGAACGCGACGTGGAGAGCAAGACAGAGAAAAAGGCGATCGAACAATTGGTGAATTCCGCCCACGGGCGCGGCATGGCGGTGCTGGGTCTGGAAGAATCGCTGACCGCCCTGCAGATGGGAGCCGTTCATATCCTGTACGTTCAGGACGGCTGGCACGCGCCCGGCGTCCTCTGTCGTAACTGCGGTCTCTTCGGCATCGAAAAGGAGATCTGTCCCGGCTGCGGCAGCAAAACCACTCAGGTCGCCGACATGGTGGACGAAGTCATCGAAACCGCCATCAAAACGGGCAGCATCATCGAACACGTCCACCCCGATTCCGGCTTGGAAAAGCACGGCCGCATCGGAGCGGTGCTCCGTTTCAAGGTATAATCCATATGATTTCAAAGAGAGTGAGAATTGTACTGCTCCTCGGCATTTTCCTGAGCTGCACGCTGACCCTGAGGGCTCAGAATCTCCTGATTCCCATGGACCTGACCCAGACGGATCACCTGAAAGCCTACGGCGTCGCCTACTGGACGCTGGAACAGGGTGTCAACGTGGAATGGCTCCTGAACTACCGGGGCGGCAGCTTCCTGATCGCCGCATCGTCACCGCTGGAACGGCTCTGCCGCCTGAGGGGCGTCCGCTATGAGATCATCGGGGCGGGGGAGACCGTTGCCATTATGGGCGAGATCGAGCAGAAGAACATGGAGAGGATCCTGCTGGAAAAAGCTCCCCTGGTGGGCGTTTACGTCCCCCCTAACTTCCAGCCCTGGGATGACGCCGTCACCCTGGCCCTCGAATACGCCGAAATCCCCTACGACAAACTCTTCGATGAAGAGGTACTGGGAGGTAAACTCACCCAGTACGACTGGGTGCACCTGCACCACGAAGATTTCACCGGCCAGTACGGCAAGTTCTACGCCGTTTACCGGGGCGCACAGTGGTACGTCGAGCAGCAGGCTTTGTACGAGGAGATAGCGCATTCGCTGGGCTACAACACCGTTCAGGAGGAGAAAGAGGCAGTCGCCCGGGCCATCAAGGAGTACGTCGGGCGGGGCGGCTTCATGTTCGCCATGTGTTCGGCCACCGACAGCTACGACATCAGCCTGGCAGCGGAAGGAGTGGACATCGCCGCGGCGGTCTTCGACGGCACCCCCTTCGATCCCGACTGTCAACGCAAGCTGGATTACAGCAAAAGCTTCGTCTTCGAGAACTTCACCCTGATCACCGATCCCCTGGTCTACGAATTTTCCGACATCGACACCACGCCCAGGACAGGGCGGTCACCGCGGGGGGACATGCTGGACTACTTCACCCTCTTCGAGTTTTCGGCCAAGTATGATCCCGTTCCCACCATGCTGACGCAGTGCCACACCTCCGTCGTCAAGGGTTTCATGGGGCAGACCACGGCCTTCCAGAAGTCGCTGATCAAGAAAGAGATCATCATCATGGGCGAAGTGGAGGGGTCCGATGAGGTGAAATACCTGCACGGCGATTTCGGCCAGGGGACTTTCACCTTCTACGGCGGCCACGACCCTGAAGATTACCGCCACCAGATCGGCGACCCGCCTACCCAGTTGGAGCTCTACCCCAATTCGCCCGGTTACCGCCTGATATTGAACAACGTACTCTTCCCGGCGGCCCGCAAGCGGGAGCAGAAGACGTAGTAACTAAACCTTAAATTCCCCGGATCCCAAATGTCCAAATACCCCGAAATCGATCTGAACAAGGTCAAGCTCTATTCCATCGACCGGCGACAGAGCAAGGTCAAGCTGGATTTCCTGGGCAAACCGTCGGACACCGGATCGTCCTTTAAAGCCTGGTGGGACTCTCTGCCTCAAATTCTGGCCGCCGATGACCTGAAAGCCGTCGTAGAGGATATCGTCCAGGCGCGCAAGAAGGACAAGCCCGTCATCGCCATGATGGGAGCGCACGTCATCAAGGTGGGCCTGTCGCCCGTACTGATTGATCTCATGGAGGTGGGCGTCATCACCGCCGTCGCCATGAACGGGGCCGGCATTATCCACGACGTGGAGCTCTCCCACTTCGGGCGAACGTCGGAGGACGTGGCTGCCAACCTGGCCGATGGCACTTTCGGCATGGCCGAAGAGACCGGCGATTTCATCAACCGGACGCTGAAGAAGGGCTTTGACGAAAAGCTTGGCCTGGGCGAAGCAATCGGCAGGGGGCTGGCCGAACAGAAGATCAAGAACCTGGACGTCAGTATCATGGGGCGAGCTTACCAGTTGGGCATCCCGGTCACCGTGCACGTGGCGGTGGGGACGGACATCGTCCACCAGCAGCCCTCTGCGGACGGCGCGGTCGTCGGCGAACTGTCGCACCGC
>JALGZU010000387.1 GCA_025774735.1 candidate division LCP-89 bacterium
TACCATTCCACGATGAAGCGGTGGTTGGCCGAATCATCGTAATAGCAGACCTGCCCGCCCTGGCCTGGATTCAGAGTTTGATCCCAGAATCCTGCGACGAAATTATTCTGCGGTAGCGGATTTGGAATGCTCAAATGCAGTGGAGGAAACACCGGCACGCTGCCGAACGACAGCCATCCGTCAGAACTTACCGCGATCTGATCGTAATCGCTGCCGTAATATGGGAAGGTGAAGGGGAGCGACACGGCGACTGCCTGGTAATCCGGCAACTGCAGGTCCGTCCCGCTGCCGCCCGCTGCCGGTGCGATTTCAGTCCAGCTGTACGCCGGCGCGCCCGGCCCGTCATACGGATCGTAGGCATAATAGCCGTAGCTGTCCGGCCCCACCGGATTGAAACGAGGATCGCCCACAATGATGCTGAATGTCTCCACGGCTGTGTATCCCATCACCGTTGTGATATCCAGGCTGAAGGTTACCGTATCACCCTGCGTAATCCCCGCGTCGGCGATCAGACCTTCATAGTCGAGCATCGTCTGACCTGTGGCTGGCAGAAGCGGCACCTCGATGGTGTTTTGCGGGATGGTGATCAGTGGTTCGTCACAGCTCAACACGACCGACATGTCTTCGGCATCGCCGGTGCCATTGTTTTCGATGGTGATGACGAAATCGGCCGTTTCACCGGGATCGAGTTGACCGTTCATGTTTCCACCGGTGTCGATGATCATCAGATCCTCGTAGGTCACCACCGGTGCGCAGGCGGTGATGATGAACGCCGATATCCAACTGCTGTCTCCGTTGGTCGCCGTCAGCGTGAACTCGATGGCGTGCTCGTCGGGAATGGATGTCGAAGCTGAGAGTTCGAATCCGTCCGGTACCGTTGCCGTCGATCCGCTGGGGATAAGCGGATACACTTCGGTGCTGTCCAGCAGGGTCACGTACTCGTCCCCCGAAGCGATGGTCACGTCGATGTCGCTGGCCGGCTGCGAACCCAGGTTCTCAACCGTAATGGAAAGTAGCACATCCTCACCAAGGTCCAACTGCTGGTTGTTGTTGCCGGAATTATCATTGATGCTCAGGTCGTTGAAGACCACGTAGTTCGCCTCTTCGGTGATGATGTCCACCTCCGCCATGTAGCGGTAGTGATTCTGCAGCGTAACCGTCACCAGCATGGTCTGACCCGGTGGTTGTGGATCAAAGCTTATCATCTGAGGAGAACCCGTCGCCGTTGCCACCCCGATGAGCTCGTCGTTGATGGTCAACCCGATCAAAGCCCCGGCGTTCGCCGTGATCGACAACTCAGACGCGCCACCGAACAGGATAGGAGTATGCGACACCGTCAATTCCTGTGGCACCTCTGAATATAGCGTGATAAAGGCATCGCCGTGATGGTGGAAAAGGTGGTAGGTGATGGTTTTACTGGATGGATTGGATGGCCAGCTCGAAGCCTGCAGGTAGTACTTCCCCGACGCATTGGCGAAGCAGGGGCGCTGGGTGTTCGCACCGGTCGAATCCGCCCCGTATCCCGGATCGAAATCCGGCCACATGCAGTCGTACACGCCCCATTGATAGGCATCGTTCACAAAGGAGTACGACAACTCGCTGGCGGCGATGACCCCCAGCGCACCGTTGTTCATGCGGTGGAAAGCCTCGGCGAAAACTTCCCCCGGGTTGTCGAATTTTCCCGTCAGGCAGTTGGTGGACAACACGAACGTGTAATCTTCGTTCGTCAAACCACTCAGGTTGCCGATATTGTAGCTCGGCGTTCCCCAGCCGTTTAAATCTCCATGATCCCGGTGCTGAACCAGAAACGCGCCGCTGTTGATGGCATTGTTGATGGTAAACGCGCTCGCACCCCAGTACGTCAGGTGAGTGGGCAAGGTGGGGATGTACCCCAGTCCGCTGGGGCCGAAGTAGTTTACGATCATCCAGGTGTTCGAATTGGTTGACCAGAAGGTGGGGTAGGAGCCAAAAAATCCCGCGTATTCCCGCACTGGATTCTTCCCCAGCTCGTTGTGTAGATAACCCCAGATTACGTCGCAGCAGAGGATGAACCAGCGGTCCGACTGCCAGCCCCCCGCGATCAGCGGCTCGTCGTAGAAACTCGGATTGGTCGGAGGCGTGCGCTCGTATTCCATCATCTTCCCGATCATGGTGGAAAGCTGGGATTCGGTTTGAGCGCAGATCCGGGCGATGGCGAAATCGGGCAGGTTGTAAGTGGCATAGTCCACGTCCGCGTAGATGTTGTCGGACACGCAGTTGTTGTTATAGATAGGGGACGTGATGCCGTACTGGTCGCCCGAATACTGATAGTCAGACAATAGCAGTACCGCCACTAGTCAGACAATAGCAGTACCGCCACTGGGGGCATGTCCCAGGTGTTGTAAGCGGTGGCCAAATAGTTATCGATCAGGCTCCACTGGTTCCCGCCGATCTCCGAGAGCGTCGTGATACCGGTGACGATCCCCTGGCGGGTGCGCCACTGCTTGAGGCTGTCCGCCCAGGCGATAAAGGTCGGATCGTCCGGCACGATGATCAGGTATTCGCAGTTGTCCTCGTCCGTCTGTCGTCCGTCTGGAGCAGCCGGTCGAAATTGATTTCGGGCAGAGACTCAAAATTCAGCAGGTGCGACCGCAGTACGGGATCCCAGTAGCGGCTGCGCAGCCTATCCTCGCCGAAGTGCCCGCTGCCGCCTGAAAAATCGACCCGCACCCGGATGTCCCGGTAAACCACCAGCTCCTTCGATACCGGGTTGTACTGGAACGGCGTGATCCCCAGGATCACGCAGTCCACCCCTCTTATTCGGGTCGGCGGTGAAAGCAGCACCGGTGATTCGGGATAGTAGGCGTCCCGCCCGTAAATCGCCGCGTCCTTTTCGAACACAGGAGGCGAATTGTCGGTGTCCAGCGGAATGGGAGGCGCCGGTGCGATGTCCAGGTTTTTGAACACCTCCGTCCGTTCGGCGGTGATGGTTACCGTAGCCGTCGCCCCCTGCGGAAGCGCGATGTAGCGGCCCGTCCCCGGCAGGTTGGGAGCTCCGGCGTCGCGCGGCAGGTAAATCCCGGGAATCTGGATGAACTGCATCACCCGGCCGTCAATCTCCTGGTCGATGATGCTCAGATCTTCGATTGAAAATACCACCTCGACACCGGCTCCGTCCTGGGAGGCGAGATTGAAACCGGCTTCTCCCCAGGCGTCCTTGTACTGCACGCTCTGTGTCGAAGCCGCTGCAGTGATTGTCAGGGCTATGCAGGCGGTCAGGATGATTGCCAGTAACCAAGGCTCGCCGATGAGGCGGTTGAACGATGCGTTTTCGGTTTTCATCGCGTTTCCTACCCTTTTAATGGTCATATCTAACAGTTCAGCTACTAATATACACAAAAAATATCACCAAAACAAGCGCAAAAAAAATCTAACCCAATTTTTCTTCCCGATGCTTGAAACTGTTTTTAAGGATCTTAACGCGATAACAAGCCAGTGTGAATTCATCTTGACAATGTTCCTGGAGTTATTTATATTTCGATTGCTTGATGTCTATCCCTGGAGCGTAACAAGGAGGCGATCGTGCAAGAGAATCCGGCTGATGTGAGTAATAGCAAACCCGAAGTGGTCCCGGGTGGTAAATCCGGATGGTCTGAGTTAATCCGGCATGAAGACTATTGGGCTATCTGGTTCGGCTTTATTCTCATCTTCGGTTCCCTGCTGCGCTGGATTCCAAAGGTTCCAAAGATCGGCGGTTGGACGACCGATCCCCTCGATGCCTTCCTCGTTATGAAGGAAGGCGTTGTGACCGGAACCATCTTCGTGCCGCTGCTTATCCTCATGCTCGTTCTGGGAGTGCTGACCACCATCGGAATCGCCTTCATGAGAACCGAGAAAATCGGTCAGTACCTGCTCGGCTTCTTCGGTGTCTTTATTATCTCCTGCGTCGCCTACTGGATCGCCCACCAGGTCAACATCAAGTACATCGGCCTGAGTTATGCCTTATGGGCGCTGCTCCTGGGTCTGCTGATCTCCAACACCGTGGGAACGCCTGCCTGGCTGAAAGCCGGAGCCAGAACCGAGTTATTCATCAAAACCGGCCTGGTGCTGCTGGGTGCTGAAATCCTCTTCAAGAAGATCCTCTCCCTCGGAGCCCCCGGCCTGATGGTCGCCTGGATCGTCACCCCCGTCGTGGTCATCTTCATGTACCGCTTCGCTGTGAGGGTTTTGAAGATGGCCAACCGGCAACTGGCTATCATCATCGCCGCCGCCACCTCGGTCTGCGGAGTCTCCGCCGCTATCGCTACCGCCGCCGCCTGCCGTGCCAAAAAGGAAGACCTCACCCTGGCCGTGGGTATGACCCTGATCTTCACCGTCCTGATGATGATCTTCATGCCAATTATCATTAAGGCCTTCGGCATGAACCACGTCCTCGGAGCCGCCTGGATGGGGGGGACCATCGATTCCACCGGCGCCGTTGTGGCCGCGGGATCCATGCTGGGACCCACAGCTGAAAAAGTGGCCGCCGTGGTGAAGATGATCCAGAATGTTCTGATCGGCCTGCTCGCTTTCTGCGTGGCCCTCTACTGGGTGACCTCGGTGGATAGAACCGAGGGAAGCAGGCCCAACGCCATGGAAATCTGGTACCGCTTTCCCAAGTTCGTCCTCGGTTTTGTGGCTGCTTCCCTGCTCTTCTCCTTCGTCGTGGTACCCGCCATGAACGGGAATTTCAACCTGGTCGAAGCCTCCTTCATCAAGCCGGTCACCATGGTGCTGCGAGGCTGGTTCTTCTGCCTGGCCTTCACCGCCATCGGCCTCGAATCCAACTTCCGGGACCTGGCCGGCCGCATGGAAGGCGGCAAGCCGCTGATCCTCTATATCGTGGGACAATCCTTTAATCTGGTTTTGACGCTTTTCATCGCCTTCCTCGCATTCATGGTCTTCTTCCCGCACGCGGTGCAATGAAATGAGACGACGAATGAAGGTGCTCTTACCATGGCTGAAGCTGATCCTCGGCGCCGTCGCCCTGACGAGCCTGGTCTGGTTTCTCTCTCTGGGCTATACACCCCCCGGCATCCTCGGCGAAGTCATCCGCCACAACCAGGCAAATAACATCGACGCCTCGCCGCTATTTTACACTGACGTGGAAAACATGTCCGAACTCGAGAAGGGACTTAAAGAGCTGATGTCGCGTGATCGGGAGCGCTCACCGCTAAACCACTCCAATTGGTAGATTTCCCCCTTTCCTAAAGGGGGATATAAGGGGGATTATAAAAAAAGCGATCCCGAAACCTCGAGATCACTTATATATGCTTCATTATTTAACCGCGCAAGATCGCGAAGCATCTTGCGGAAAAAGTGACATTGTCACCTCATCAGCACCATCTTCCCTGATGCCCTGAATTTCCCCGCCTCAAGCCGGTACACGTACACTCCCGACGCCAATTCCGAAGCATCGAACGTTACCTCGTGATACCCCGCTGGCCTCCAGGCGTTTTGTAGAGGCGACTCGACGAGTCGTCCTCCAATATCATAAACCTGCAACGTCACCCATGACGCCACCGGCAGTTCAATCCTGAACGTCGTCGAAGGATTGAACGGATTGGGATATACCGGATGCAGAATGAACTGTTGCGGAGTTACTTCCATCGGGATTGTTGTCACCTCGTCGAACGGATTC
>JALGZU010000388.1 GCA_025774735.1 candidate division LCP-89 bacterium
GATTCTGCACCTGTGATTGCAGATTGAACGGGATAAAAGTGTGATCTCTGGCGGTTTCCGATGCTCCCGAAATAATGTGTAAAAGTTAGAGGCTGGGATAGCACGCAGGGCCGTCTATTAAAATTTGGGGGCGTCAACAAAAACGCCCCCAAATACGCGATTTACCCTAACCAGACATCCACGGTCTCGTTGGTCGTATCCTTGGCGATGACTTGGCCGCGGCACAGGTGGCCTCCGGCGGGAATGTCCGCCGCCGCGGACGCCTGACGAACTTTGCCGGCTCCGTCGACTTCGACCATCTCGTTGACTGACGGCGCGGCCGAGGTGTTGTACTTGAAGCGAGAAACGCCCCGAGCCTGCACCGTGCAGGTGGCGGGGATGCCGTTGGCATCCACTTCGGTGGAAACGGCGACCACTTTGCCGAAGAGTTTGTCCCCGGCAGTGCCCATGCCCACCTCGTTGTTATCCGACACCACGCAGGCAGTCAGGTTACCGTCAACATCAGTTTGGCTGAAGTCCTTGGCGGCGGTGGTATCCACCTTCATGGTCAGGGTGGGGTGCAATCCCACCCCCTGGTTATCTACGATGAATTGACTTGACATTGTTTACCTCCTTATTCGCAGGTGATATTTGGGGCGGGAGACGAGCTCCCGCGCTACCTCTCTGTTTCAATAAACGTCCAGCCGGACCAGTACCGACGCTCTCAAGGTGCTGTTCGGCTGCACCTGGTCGCTGTAGGTGCTGCTGTTGTTCCCATTGACGCGTACGAAAACATCAAACCAAGGCTGATCATACTCCGCCATCACGGAGAGCCTGTCCCCGGCATCGAAGCTGGATTCAACCGTAGATGTACGTACGTTGGTGCCGTCATACACGTACAGCCGCAGCACTTTACCCGGTGCCGGCATGGAGTATCCATCGCCGGCGTATCCTCCGGCGCCTTTCAGGTAGCGGCTGCTTGTGGTAACTGCATCAGCGAAGTTCAGCAAGGTGCAATTTCTGCGGTCCCGCAGGTAATTTTCGGTCGGATTCAAGGGCATGAATCACCTCTCACAGTTACAGTGACTGACCGGGAGACCGTCGGCCGTTAACTTGAATAATCAGACGCCTTGATGGCCTCATCCACCATGATGGTGTAGACGGATTCCTTCGAGATGACGGCGGATTCCAGCTTTTGCGAGATGACCTTCTCCGCCTCGATCATGAGCGGTTGGGCCACGGATTCCCTTATCGCGAAGCGGCCGTCCAACGCAGCGAACTTATTCGTGGTGGCGTTGGGGACGACGACCAGCTTGGCGTTCATGGGCAGCAATCCCTGGTAGCGGCCCTGTTTGCGGAAGAGTTCCGCTGCGTGCCAGGTATCCGGGTCCTGATACTGAGTCAGGTTCAGGATCGTCTCGATGTCGTCCTTGGTCCCCAGGACGTGGGTCATCTGTGAGGGCACGTCGAAGGAGATGGCCAGGTGCACCATGTCGGAGTAGGCCCAGGTGCCGCCGGTGCCGTTGAAGACGTCCGTTGCACCGCTGCTGGTGCCATCGCCGTTGATGATGACGTCATAGATTTCGTCGATTTCGTCATAGGCGAGCTGCGCACCGATCCACCAGAGGAAAACCCGGAACTCGTCCAGCCTCTGCCCCCGGATGACCTTGTAGGAGAAATCGAACTGGCGTCCTTTATCGATGACGTCCGCCTCCTTCTCACGGTAGAGAAGCTGCACGGTGGGGTAGGCAGCCCCTTCAGCTCGTTTGGCCAAACTCTCCTTAGCACTGTCCATCTTGATGTAGATCGGCTTGACGGACGGCCCCCGCACCGGGACGGACGCGGCCAGCAATTCCTGGGGATCCTGTACCATACGGTAGCCGCGCTGGATTTCCCGTTGGATGTACTCCGGCAGGAGGATCAAGCCGCCTCCCAGGTAAAAGTCTTCCACCGAGATCGCCCTGCGCCCGGTGCCATTCAGGCCCAGCACCAGCATCTGACGTTCGAAGGCATCCAGGCTTCCGTCACCTTGCTGCAGGTTGGATGCGGATTTACCGCTGCCAAGCTTCGGGGTCGGGTCGAGCTCTTCCAGCAGATCCGACAGTGTCATCCCCCGTTCCTGGGCTTCCGCATAGAGCGAAAGGTCGCCGGCCCGGGAGTGCCGCACCACGGTCTGCTTCAAGCTCTCCGCTTGTGAAAAATCCAAACTCATTTGCTCCTCCTTATGATAAAGGATTTACCCAACTCGATTATTAAGTCGGGTGTCTTCATTACAGATTGTTATTAATAATGATAGTAAACATCAATATAAAAGTCGACTGTCACGAAAATAAGACCTTGACATCTCCTTAAAATGGAATTATCTTCGAAGAGATATGTCAAATGCACGGTAACGAAAGGATTGGGTAGCCCTGTTGTTGTATTCATTATTCCAACTCTGAATCACATTACTCGTAATTATGGAGAGTACCATCTATATCATTATGAGGTGAAAAATGCGGTTTTCAAATACAATCACATCAGCTTTTCTCCTGACCTTCCTGGTGGCGGGAATGGCTCATTCTCAAACCTTCATATCGGGGCCGCAGAGTGGCGTCCTGCCCGCTGATACCTACGTCGTTATCGGGAATATCTCCGTTCAGAACGGTCAATCCCTGGTTATCGAGGCCGGAGCAGAATTCAACTTTGACGGGCCCTATAGTTTCGTAATCAACGGACTTCTAACCGCGATCGGCAGTGAGCTGGACAGCATTGTATTTAGACCGAATACAGGTGTCACGGACTGGGCGGGCATTGAATTTACGGTCGCAGCAAGTCCCGCTACTCAGATTGCCTATTGCGTAATCGAAGGCAGCAACGCCAGCGGCATCGAGAGTCATGCTGCCCAACTTCTGGTGGAACATTCGAGGTTCAGCGGCAGCTCCGCCGAATACGGCGGCGGAATCTACGCCTCCGGCACGGATTTGATTTTGAATGACTGTGAATTTTCGAATAACAGCGCCGTCATTGGAGCGGGAGTCTATGGGGTCGATGGAGCTTTGGTTGTAGTGAGCGGTGGTAACTTTCTGTATAACTTCGCTGAACAACACGGCGGCGGGATCTACCTGCAGAACGCTTCGGGCAGTGTCAATGGCGTTTATTTCGAGGGTAACCGCGCCGAAAACACCATCCGGGGGAAAGGCGGTGGAGTTTCAACACAAGACGCGGTCATGAC
>JALGZU010000389.1 GCA_025774735.1 candidate division LCP-89 bacterium
CACCAACAGCATCATGACCAGGATCGGACCCAACCACCACTTCTTGCGAACTTTTAGAAATCCCCAGATCTCGACCCAGGCGGATTTACCGGGCATAGGGAACCTCCTCTAAGAACAACCTGCACTTAATACTGCTTCTCATATCGTGATCTGTCGAAAGCTTCGTCAGAACGCCTGATCCAGTACGTCGCCGCCTTCGCATCCCAGCGCTGCTTGATCAGATCGACGCGCAGCAGGCGCAGGATCAAGCCGATGGGGGTGAAAACGAGGTAAAACATTAATCCCAGGATCAGGCGGGTGTTAACCCAGGCCAGCATTGCGGCGAACTTGAGCCAGACCCGGTAAACCGGCTTCAGGAGTCCCGGTGCGAGCGTGCCGATAAACAGGAAATGGGCGGCGGAGATCCAGAAGAAGGTGGCCGTTTTCAGGTGCCCCCATAAGAAGAACTGAATGGCTCCGACGGCGCATAAAATCGCCGCCATTACCAGCGCCCAGGTGCGGATCTCCTTGTTTGTGTATTTCGTACTCATTTGATCAGTCTAATCCAATTCGAATTCCTGCTGCCAGTCGATATCGTCCTTCAACGGAGGCTGCTCCCGCTTGTCCAGTAGAAACGACCCCATGATGAGATACTCCATCTCGGTGCGCATGAAACAGGTGTAGGCATCCTGCGGAGAGCAGACGATCGGTTCACCCCGCACGTTGAAGGAGGTATTGATGATGACCGGACACCCGGTCCGCTGGTAGAACGCCTTGATAGTCTCGTAGTAAATGTCATTCTCGGCTGAGTTGACCGTCTGCAGGCGAGCGGAATAATCCACGTGGGTGATGGCGGGAACGTCGGACCGGATCACGTTCAGTTTGTCAATCCCGAATAGATTGCTCTGTTCCTCTGTCATGGGAATGCGGCGTTCCTCGCGCACCGGCGCTACCAGCAGCATATAAGGGCTGGGCCGGTCAATCTCGAAGACCTCCGAAGCGCGCTCCTCCATCACCGTCGGGGCGAAAGGTCTGAAAGACTCCCGGTATTTGATCTTCAGATTCATGACGGACTGCATCTCCCGACTGCGGGCGTCCCCGATGATCGACCGGGATCCCAGAGCCCGGGGACCGTACTCCATGCGCCCCTGGAAGAAACCGATCACGCTGCCCCCCTCGATCAGGGCGGCGATTTCCGTGGGGATCTCTTCCCGCTTCAAACGTTTCGCCGGCAGGTCATGCTCCGAAAGAAACGCCGCGATCTCGTCATCTGAAAACTCCGGGCCCAGCCGCGACGCTTTCTGCAGATCGCGTCTGCCGTCCAGCGGACGGGGCTTGTCCAGATAGTGATGCCAGGCCGTCAGAGCCGCTCCTAAGGCTCCCCCCGCATCTCCCGCGGCAGGCTGAATCCAGATATCTTCAAAAGGCCCTTCGCGCAAGAGACGCCCGTTGCCGACGCAGTTCAGAGCCACGCCGCCCGCCAGGCACAAATTGGGAAGCTGCGTCTCCTTGAAAACTGTCCGGGCCATGCGCAGCATGACCTCCTCGGTGACCACCTGGACCGACCGGGCCAGATCCATCTCCTTCTGGGTTACTAAAGATTCGGGTTGTCGGGGAGGTCCGCCGAAAAGTTTGTCGAAGCGGCGGTTGGTCATGGTCAACCCTGCGCAGTAGTTAAAGTACTTCATGTTCAGCTTGAAGGACCCGTCCTCTTTCAGATCCATCAATTCGCTGAGGATGGTATCGACGTACTTCGGTTCCCCGTAGGGAGCCAGGCCCATGACCTTATATTCGCCGGAATTGACCTTGAAGCCGGTATAGTAGGTGAATGCCGAATAAAGCAAACCTAAAGAGTGTGGGAAGTGTATTTCGGAAAGAAGATTTACGCGATTGCCGTGCCCCACACCCATGGAACTGGTGGCCCATTCCCCCACCCCGTCCAGGGTCAGGATGGCGGCGTCGTTGAAGGGACTGGGGAAGAAGGCGGAAGCAGCGTGGGATTCGTGATGTTCGGCAAACAGAATGGTCCCTTCAAAGCCCATCTCATTGGCGATGGTTTCGCGCATGAAAAGCTTCTGCTTCAGCCAGAGTGGCATGGCCATCAGGAAGCTCTTGAAGCCCACCGGGGCGTAGGTAAGGTAGGTTTCCAGCAGCCGTTCGAACTTGATCAGCGGCTTGTCGTAAAAAGCGACGTGATCCAGATCCTCCGGACGCAAACCGGCGTGTTTCAGACAGAACGCCACCGCATGGCCCGGAAAACTGTGATCGTGCTTCTTGCGCGTGAAGCGTTCTTCCTGCGCTGCAGCCACAATCTCGCCGTCCCGCACCAGACAAGCTGCGGAGTCATGGTAATAGGCAGAGATGCCCAGTATATTCACTGTACCCGACGTATTTCCCATCGCAAATCGATAACTCGTTTATCACGACATAAAGATCCTGGCTTCAAGCCAGGAATCTTAAATACGATATCACTAAATTTAAATAAAAAACATCCACATGTCAAGGTACAATTACAGAGAAACATGGGTCATGCTTGTATTTTTTATGCGTGGATAATTCGTAGGGGCAGGCCCCCGTGCCTGCCCTTGCGTCGTTGCCTCAAAGGGATTCCTTCGGGGCGAGTCCGCCGGACGGCGGACGAAGCAATCTCATCTTTTAATCTGTGAAATCAGCGTAATCCGCGTAATCAGCGGTTAAGACAAGAAATTACCTCACCACCACCACAGCCCAGCGCTGCTCCGAAGGAGTCCCTTTGGGAAAGCACTGGGCTACGGACAAAAACTAAACCCCGCTAAAGCGGGTTGAATACAAAAATAGCCACATTCATGGGGCTTGTACCATCTGTAGCCCGGTCATTTATGGCTGGGCTATCGCACGATAACCACCTTCTTCACCGCCTGACCGTAACCGGCTTTCAGCCGCACGAAATACACCCCCGAAGTCAAATCCCGCAGGTCATACCGGACCGCATGGTTCCCCACGCCGTAATGCCCCTCCCCGATGACGCCGATCCTCCGGCCCAAGAGGTTGTACAGGTCCAGCTCCACACGGCCAGCCTCCGGCAGGGTGAATTGCACGAGATCGTTGAAAACGCCTGAAATCTGGGGATAGATCTCTGCGGGTCGTTTGCGCGGATCGATGCCCCCTAAAGTGCCGTCCGGATTGACGTGCTTGCCCCAGATGTTGTAGCCATATGTTGGGCTCAGAAAT
>JALGZU010000390.1 GCA_025774735.1 candidate division LCP-89 bacterium
ATCCGTTGTCCTCGATTGGTGGCGAGCAATGAGTGAAAAAGCCGTTAATATTATCCGTGAAATCCGCGAGAAGAACATCCAACAGATTCGATCGATGCCATTCGAAGAGCGGCTGGCATTCATCAACAAGAAGGTCGAAAGAACTAGCGAACGCCTCAGCGTAATCGGGGCTGACGAGGTCAAGGACGCCAACTAGATCACGCCGTCACAGCGTGAACGCGGGCAGACTGCAACCATTCACTTTACCCAACACAACGATCAGGGCGGTATTTCAGATTCCATGAAATATCGCCTTGACTTTTTGGTGCTTTGACGCTATATTTTTGTCGGATTTTGTCTTGAGGTTTTACTATGACCATCTATTCCGCTGCCATATTGCTCTTCCTCGTGATGGATCCGCTGGGAAATGTGCCGGTATTTTTGACGACGCTCAAGGACGTTCAGGCAGACCGTGTGAAGAAGATCATTGCGCGTGAGATGCTCGTCGCGCTGGCAGTGCTGCTGCTCTTCTTATTCTTCGGCCGCTTCATCATCGATGCTCTTCACATTTCTGAGCCAGCGTTGAGCATGGCCGGAGGTATCATCCTCTTCCTGATCGCCTTGAGAATGATTTTCCCCGGTCCCAAGGTTTGTGACGCTTCAGAGTTCGACCGAGAACCCTTCATCGTGCCCCTGGCAATCCCGTTCGTGGCGGGTCCATCAGCGATGGCGACCGTGTTGCTTCTGGTCTCCAGGGAACCCTCGAAAATGTTTCACTGGCTGGTAGCCGTGGTGATGGCCTGGGCGGTGACGGCGTTAATCCTGATCTGCTCAAGTTACCTGAGCAAGGCGCTGGGGCGCCGGGGTTTGATCGCCACTGAACGCTTGATGGGCATGATCCTGACGACCATCGCCGTGCAGATGTTCCTGGATGGTCTGAAGAGGTTTATGGAGTGGTAAGGTACGATCACCATTGAAGTGAGTGTTTCAATATACCACACAAAAACACCTTGACATTGCGGTGATTCTTGATTAAATTAGCACTATAAGCGTTACGTTCTTTACACCTTCTAGTCCTGCGGTGCCGGGTAAGGCTTAAAAGGGAATCCCGTGAGAATCGGGAATGGCCCCCGCCACTGTGAGCGAGGACGACGGCGATAGCACGCCACTGACCGGTTGGATTTCAATCCCGGGGCACAGCCCCGCCTGCGGGAGCGAGGTTGACCGGTTGGGAAGGCATCGCCCGAGGTCGAGTCGCGAGTCAGGAGACCTGCCGCGGGAATTTGGACCGCATCCTTCGGGGTATAGGGATGGGCGCCACTACGCGCGCACTCCCGGATGGAACGGTCTATCCGGGTTTTTTAACTCCAGGACGGTCCAATTAAGTTAGTTCCAATCAACAAAAGGAGACCAACATGAAAAATGGCATCGTCCTCGGAATCATTCTGCTAACGTTTCTCGGCTGTTCGTCACCCACGGAATCGCCTCAACTACCATTGCCAGAGCTTGAAGCACCCACTAATCTAGTGGCCACCGTGTTCTCGTTGTCACAGATCGACTTAATCTGGAATGACAACATTCATCATTCAACGTAAGGAAGATTCTGGATCGTGGATCTATCTATCTACTAATTCGCCAAACGATACGACCTATTCGGATAATGGAGTTGAACAGGAGATCAATTACAGCTATCGCGTATACGCTTACAACGACGTAGATACCTCGGCATTTTCCAATACAGCAACAGCAATCACATATCATGAAACTGCTGTGATCTGGGCAGTTAACAGCTTAGGGGAGACTCTATCAAAGGTCGATCTGGAATCGCAGGAGGTTGTCACAAATGCTATTATATTGGATTCTGCTCCAAACGACATCGTTATCAAAAACGGATTGGCGTACGTCGTGAACTCTCTCTCAGGCAACGTTCAGATTATCGACCTGACAAACGATCGGCACCATCGAGATTTTCAACGGCATCAATCCCTATAATATCGTGCTCGATAATCAGGATCGCGCTTTTGTATCCAACTGGATGACGGGTAACGTATCCGTACTGAATCTGCCATTAGGTGTTGAGGCAGACACAATCACAACCGGCGGGGTGCCGCAAGGTCTCTGCGTCACAGAGGAATATCTCTATGTGACCGACGTTAACTTCGATATGGGAACCTTCACCTACGGGCCGGGCCATCTGTTCGCCTACTCACTGGAGACGCTGGATTTTATTGATTCAGTCACCGTGGGCACGAATCCTCAGATCGTGCAGCCGGGTCCCGATGGCAACCTCCACGTTGTCTGCACGGGCAACTTCTTCGATATTTCCGGTGAAGTGTTTGTCATCAATCCGGACGGGCTGATCCTCGAAGGGACGATACCGATCGGGGGATCACCGGGTTCGCTGGCTTTCAACTCACAGAATATCGCTTACCTCGGTTCGGTTGCCTGGGCGGGGGAAGGCTGGTTATTGGCATACGATGCGATAACCTACGACGTCATCAAGGGTACGCAAAATCCAATTGTTCTTCCCTCATCGGCAATGGATATCGTCTGTGCGAACAACGACCATATATTCGCCGTTTGTTTCAACACCGATGAACTGGTAGAGTTGGACGAGAATGATACCATCATTCACACCTACCAGGTCGGCGACGGCCCCATAGCTCTCGCTGTTCATTGATCAGCTCGGGTAGACCACCGTGAGATCATTCCGGTGGATTTATCGGATCGATTCAAGCCGGATGTATGTAGCGAAAGAAAACACTTGACTTGGGTATATAGAAAACGTAAATTATTGCTTTGTTGGCGGCGTAGCTCAGCTGGTTAGAGCAGCGGAATCATAATCCGCGTGTCGGGGGTTCGAGTCCCTCCGCCGCTACAGGCTTGGACGACCCAAAAAGCAACGAATTAGACGTTGCTTTTTTTATGAGGATTTGGTAAGGTGAATAATTCAGGTGAATTAACCTGTTCTTTGATGTTGCAGATCGTAGTAAAAACCGCAGAGCGGATTTTAGAAATTCAGTTCATCTTTGACAGAAAACGCCTCCTGAAGTGTCGTCCCTTTCAAAGATCCTTCCCGCCATAGTTTGATCATAAAATGTCTCAATGGGCTCGTGAAAGGGCTGAATAAAAGGTTGAATAGATCAATGCTGTTCTTTAATATTATAGTTAGAAGAGTATCTATACAAACATTTTGAGGGTGGAGGCTATGAATTTACAAAAAACATTCATTATCCTTTCGTGTATCTGCATGGTCGGAATGCCACTCCTCAGTCGGTCGCAGGAAAGCAAAGAGCCCAAAGAAAAACGTTACAAAGTCATCTTAATTGATCATTCTGAAATTATCGGGACGATTCTAAGCGAGGATGAGACGCAGATCGTATTTATGACTCTCTCTCAGATCGAGATGGTTATCCCCAGAGACAAAATCATCAAAATCGAATTATTAGGTGGTGAAATCGTAAAAGGGCGATACTGGAGTCCCGATCCGAACCGTACCCGGTTGTTTATCGCTCCCACTGCACGGCCGCTTAAAAGCGGGCAAGGTTACTTCTCAACCTACGAAATATTCTTTCCCATGTTGGCCATAGGGATTACCGACTTTTTCACCGCGGCGGGTGGGATAACGCTTCTTCCTTTTAGCGCGTACCAGGTTCTGTATCTCGCACCGAAGATAACGCCCATCCAAGTAGGAGAAATTGACGTAGCTGCAGGTGTATTGTACATCAAACCAACATGGGAAAGCGAGAGTATTGGAATTGCCTACGGCGTGGCTACATACGGAGAAACACCCGCCGGCCTGACCTTCGGCTTAGGGTGGGGTTTTGCTGAAGGTGAGATGCAGAACAAACCGATTGTCCTGCTGGGCGGGGAGCTGAGAGTAACAAACAGCACCAAATTAATCACGGAGAATTGGATACCCCCTGACTCGGATTGGAACTATTTATCTATTGGTATGCGGTTTTACGGTGAACATATAGCGGCTGACTTCGCTTTTATCTATCCAACAGGCGCGGAAGCTGAGGGCTTCCCGTTCATGCCATGGGTAGGATTTGCCTATAATTTTGGATCATAGCGATTGTCATCTGATGAGTGAGGCGAATCCCGATTTATCCCGACTGGCGAATTTTCTGCTTCTCACGGCAAAAATAAAAATAACAGCATCTGTGCATGCTGCTATTTCTTTCTCCCGGCGTTCGAGAGACGCTATCTGTCTATCTTCTCGAGGAGAGTGGATAGCTTTTCCCGTAAATCCGCCAATGCCTTTGATTTAAACGCTGATTTCGTTCTTTCGAGAACCTTCACAGCCTCGCGCAAGCCCTCGCCTAACCCTTCAGCCCGGGGGCATTTCAAAATACGGCAGATGTAATCCTCACTGGTGATATCGTCCAGAGTCTCCGTCAATTCCCTGATTTCGGTTAAACTCCTGTTGATATTCTGAAATGTCATGGTAAGGAATGCATCCAACGGCGTCTCTGATCTGCCCACTTCTTCGGATTCAATCCCTTCAATCATCGCCGTCAACTCATCCTGCCAGTTTATCAACCTCGTACGGTTATGCTTCATAACGCGATAAACATGAGACCGATCCATGGTGGATTTTACATGAACTTTCAGTTCATCGAAATCGATCGGTTTGACCAGGTAGGCAATTACGGGCAGATGGATTGATTGAACGGCGGAATCGATAGATGGAAAAGCCGTCAATATGATGACGGGCAATCCCTTGGCGATCACTGGCAATTGGTGAATAAATTCCAGTTTTTCATTCCCGGGCATTTTGATGTCTGCGATCAACAGGTCATAACGATTTTTCTGAATGAGCTGTGTTGCGGCGTCACTATCACTGGCACAATCGCACTGATATCCTTCTTTGCGGAGAAGATCGGCCATTGATTTGAGGAATGTTCTCTCATCATCAGCGATTAAGATCTTGCCTGTATTATCCATCGGATTTCTCCTCGGTTGAGATCCGGCTTGGCAAGGTTACCTTGAAGACAGTCTGTTTGTT
>JALGZU010000391.1 GCA_025774735.1 candidate division LCP-89 bacterium
ATTCGTTAGTGGTGTTTGAGACCCAGGTTGAGCTTCCACTGTAAGGGGTAAAGCCGGGCGGCAGGTCGCCGCTTACGCCTAAATCAACAATAATTGTCCCGGAATCAATATCAAAATCCCGCTCTTCACGGGGCGCTAGAAAGGGCGCACCAACACTTCCAGGCGATCCGCGGAGTCCATGTGCTTGTCAGGAACTTCCTTGATAGCCAGGATCTTGGCATGATCCACATCCTTCGCCACTACCGATGTGATATTCACCACAATCTCCGGGTGTTTTCCGGCCTTCTTTTCTTTATCTGTTGGCTGAAGTAAAACTACATACTGGTAAACTGTCATTTTCTTTTCTCCTAGTTGACGATGAAACACTTTCTTTCCTTCTTCATCAAGCCCCCTAAAACTAGACGAATCCAGCTCTATTCGCTGTCCGCTATTGGTGGTGCGGATCAGTGATCCCGAGACCGGATAATCAAAGGAAGCCGTTGTGTTCAATGGGTTATAAGGGGGAATACCGCGTTCTGCGTCTGATTTCACTCACGCTCCCCTTTTGATTTTTCGACCATCGCATCCATAAAGCCAGCTGCAAGGTCTTTCTCTTTTTTTTCGAGATAACTAGCTTTGAGCTTCTCTATTGCTTTCTGGATCTCAACCTGCTCAGACAAGGTGAGGGTCATCGGTCGGATCCAGTCCCGTTCGCGAGCAACTTTGAAGGTCTCATCGACGATTGCGGCCACCTGTTCGACCAGCTCCTCCGGTTCAGCTCTGCCAATAAATCCCTCTTCATCGCCCTCACCAGGTACAGCCCAAATCTTTGGGTAAATCTTCAACAGCTCCCACATCAAGCGGAAGCGCATATCCACAAAAGCGCCTTCAGCGAAGGCTCGGTCAAACGCATGAAAAAAATGTTCCTCTGCCATTCACTCCTCCTTTTTCAATACCACTTCTTCAGTGATTCCAGCTTCCATTTTATCCACGAAAGCACCAATCGTTCCGGCCAATGTGTCTGCGGCGTAGATATAACTGTCAAACTGCCCTTTTTTCAACCCCGCGCGGATGCTTTTCCAGTCGGATAAAGGAAAGGTGATTTCCATTGTTACGATCGTTGTATCCGCGTTTCTTACTCTAGCCTTAATTCTGCCCCTACTCATCGTTGTTCTCCTTTTTCTACATAGAAATTGGTTTGTGATACTGTTCCAGCCAGGCCGGGAGCCATTCATCCGAGGTCTTATGCGCCATGACTGCCCCTTCCCGGGCGGATTGTTCTATGACTTCATCGTTCAGTAACCCCTGCTCTTTCAGCCAGGTGAGCTGGGCTGCGATCTCCTGTCTTCGCTTCTCGTCGGCTATACCGGCCACATAGGTAAGAGCATCATTGATCTCCAGCAGGCCACATTCGCGGAAATGGTTGCAGAAGTAATTGAAGTGGGCCCAGATCTCGAATCCGGCTTTTCTGGCCTTCTCGCAGAAAAACATATCCGGTCCTTTGATAGGTATGCCCTCTCGATCATACGGCCGCTCAAAGGCCCTCTGCATCTTGGGATGCGTGAATACGTCCCTGGACAGGAACATGGCAGCTGCACCCACGGCGTCCACCTTATGGAGCCCCACCTTATTCGAGACTGGCCCGTATTTACCGGTTTCCGGGTGATACTTGAAAACATTCCCGAAAAGCGGAAATTTCCCCTTCTTCAGGGACTCCGCGTTAAATACCGGAACTACCATGCTGATAATGTCCTTACCGTAGAGCAGCAGGTCCAGGGGGTTCTCCTGGGGGGCCGTATCCGAATCCAGGATGAACAGCCAGTCATAGTTATCTTCTTTTGCCTCTTTTATGGCTCGATTTAGACTTCCCTCTACGGGGCGGTACTGCGTGCGTTGTATATGCAGATTGTATCTCCGCTCCCTCAGTAGAAGGTCGGTAGCGTCGTTTACACATCGGTGGACCCAGCCGGTGTAAGTAGGAATCCAGATCAAAATCTTCATCAGCTAGAACTCCTCGCAAAAACTTTTCTATTTCCTCGTCCGGAGTAATTTCTTCTTCGGTGAAATCGATGGTGTGATGCTTCAATCCACCCAGCATCAGATTTATTCTCTTCCAACGCCTGGAAATCTCGGACCTGGAGACCTGCTCTGTCCACCCATAACATCGCTGGCTGCTTTCTATGCAGAGCTCGAGGTCCCGCCGGCACCAGATGATGGCTGGGCGGTCCACCACAAATTGCAGATAGTCGTAAAGCCAGTAGCTCAGAAGCGGTGACTTGTAGCCCCAGACATCCGGCTTGTTGCGGATATTTTCTGAGAGGGCGTCCATGAACTTGGGCCAGGTGTACTTCCCCCTGACCAGATCAATGTCGCACTGGTAGAGTGGAAAGTCCTCGAAATTCCCCAGCGGATTGTTGGTGGCGGTGCTCTCGGAGTGGCAGAACTTATCTCCCATCGGGATCTGGAGATTATGGTGAAGTATGCGGGCCACGCTAGAGGTTCCGCAGCGGCCCGTCCCAACTACGAAAACTGTCAGCTTACTCATTTTGGAGTTTCTCCCAATGCTTTTCTTGGGACTCAATCCTTCTCTTCACATAATCTATGGAGAGAAAATCGAATCTGTCGGATTTACTTAACTTCAGTTTACTTGCTAATTCGACGACAGCGGCGTCTACTCGCTTTGAGTCGTCTTCCCGCAGTTCTCCTAACTTGATTAAAGGTTTGAGCAGTTGCTTCAATTCAGCGTTGTAATCCAGCAATATTCGTCGCTGTTCCAATAGCTTTTTCAACCTGGCGTTTTCTTTGGTCAACAGATCAATCAAGGCGTCCTTATCTTCACAAGCCGCTGATTTCCACCCACTATCCTCGGAAGGCTCTAGATTGTTTTCCTTGAGCCATTTTTTAGCTTTCAGGTATTTTTCTTTGTCAGAATGGCGCCACATGGGCTCTTGTGGTTCCAGATTTTCTATCAACGACATAAAGGCAAGCTGGCCCTCGAATCCAAATTCCATGTAGACTTTTACAAATTTATCCAAATCTTCTCCGACGTCTATTCTACAAGCATCAGCACATGCCCAAAACCAGACGTCATTAGCATTAAGAAACACCCAAAAAGCGGATTCTTTGAGAACCTTCTCTAATGCTTCCAGATACGCTTGCCTCTCCTTATTCATCTGTCAAAACTCCCGACCCATTCGCTTCCTTGTAAA
>JALGZU010000392.1 GCA_025774735.1 candidate division LCP-89 bacterium
CCGGCGTTCTCGGCGGCATGGCTGCCGGAGTCTTCGAAGTGCTGCTCATCTCCAAGTTCGGGGGGTCGCCTGCGAATTTCTCGGGCTTGCTCTTCGCCCTCGTTGCATACGGCATCCTCGGAGGCTTGATCGGTCTCGGGAAGAACGTACTCGCGCAGGTTTTGCCGTTTCACTTCGAGCGAAAGCGGGATAGCATTTTCCTTGGCGCTTTCGTCTCCAGTGCATCCTTCAGTGCTGTGTTGTTCCTGATCCTGTTTTTCAGAGCGTTCCGGGACTTTCACGCAGAAAGAGTCCGCTTCTTCGAGCCGACCGGCCTGCTCACTATAGCTGTTCTGTTAGTGGGAGCTTTCGTCTTGTTTCTGGTTTTGCGGCTGTTGTTGGCTACCTCGTTGAAGAGTCTCACCCGGTGGTCTCTGAATCCTGTCGGATTTGTGATTCTCATCGGTGCTTCCCTGGGTGTCGGCCTGATTCTGAACGCATCACTGGCTCAGGAGACTGAGAGAGTCCAATCGGCGTACGATGAGACCGGTAAAGATGCCTTAGCCGGCCAGCACAACGTGATTTTAATCATGGTGGATACGCTGCGCAGAGACCACCTTGACTGCTATGGAGACAGTAACGGGGTGGCGACACCAAATATTGATGCGCTTGCGGCGGATGGAGCATTGTTCAATCAAGCGTACGCACACGCTACCCATACCAAGCCGTCCACGGCCACTTTGCTGTCCTCACGGTATCCGACGGAACACGGGGCCATCCACAAAACCGATGCCCTACCTGCCGGCGTGACCACTCTGACCGAAGTCCTCGCCTCTGAAGGTTACTACTGCGGAGGCATCGTTACCAACATCAACCTGGCGCCGATTTACAACTTCCAGCAGGGTTTCCACGAATATACATATCTCCCCCCGAAATTCTTCTTTGGAGCGAACGAAGCTGCTTCCCGGTTGGTCGTCTACGGTGTGCTCCGATTGATGAGGATGAAAGCTGTGCAGAGCAAGTACGTTCACCATTTCTATCGCAGCGGTGAAACCGTCACGGGCTACTACGACGATTTTCTGAAGAGGAACCAGGATAAGCCGTTCTTCCTCTTCTTGCATTACATGGATCCCCACGATCCCTACTTCGAACACCCCTTCTCCGGTTTAGGCTACGCCCGCGCCGTCATGCCTCATCCTGATCCCGAGTTTGTTGATCTCTTCAAAGATTTTTACCGGCAGGATATCGAATACCTCGATGACTGGATTGGTGAAGTGGTCGGTAAGTTGAAGGCCCGCAAACTCTATGATAACAGCGTGATTGTCTTCACCAGTGATCACGGGGAAGAGTTTTACGAACATGGCGGCTGGTGGCACGGGACAACCCTCTACGAGGAAGTGGTTCGAGTTCCCCTTATCGCTAAGAGACCGGCGGGTGAAGGCGCCGGACTTTTCTCGGATTCATTGTGTGGGTTGCTTGAGGTTGCTCCGACGATATTAGCTGAGTTGGATCGTGACGTTCCGGCAGAGATGCAGGGACAGAACCTCTTTGACCTTCCTATTGAAGAGGAAGGTATCCCCGGGATCTTCTCGGAAGCGGATCATGAAGGTAATATTGTGCAGATGCTGAGGATCGGTCCCTGGAAATATATCAAAACCAATCCCGACAATCCGAGACAACGCCCTCCACAGCAGCTCTTCTATTTGCCTGATGATCCCGGTGAGTTGATTAATCTCGTCGACTCAAATCCGGATAAAGCGGAGGAGATGGAACTCCTACTCAAGGCGAAATACCAGGAGGTGCTCGCCGGTAAGGTTGAAGGTGCCGAGATGGAGATGGATCAAGCCACGCAGGAGCGCCTCCGAGCCCTGGGTTACACGCAGTGAGCTTAAGAAAACTAAAACTTCTCATACTTGCTCTCGATGGACTAGATCCCGATCTATTCCTGAACTGGAAGGATCGTCTGCCCAATCTTTCTTCTCTGACTCAGGGCGGGCTCTTCAGCAGAATTGCCTCGACCTTACCCCCGATGACCTTCCCCGCCTGGTCCACCTTCCTAACCGGCGTTAATCCCGGTCAACACGGTATTTTCGACTTCACCGAACGCATCCCGGACCGATTGGGTGTGCGTTTCGTGAATGCCACCCGCAGGCGGTTGCCGACGTTCCTCCGCATCGCTTCGGACGCAGGCTTGAAAATCGGTTCCGTCGGTCTGCCGACGACTTATCCCCCCGAACCGCTCTCGGGATTCCAGATTTCCGGATTTGATACTCCGCTGCCCTCCAAGGCGGATTCGTCGTACGTATATCCTCACGAACTGGCGAAACTAATCGACCGGAAGCTGGGCGGCTATTACTTCGGCGATTTCAACGAAAGCCGGATCGGCAAGAACTGGCACCGCAAGGTACTCCAGAAGTTGATATCCGGCATCGAGCGCAAAGAGCAGTTGATCGAGTTGCTGCTCAAGGAATACGACCTCGATCTGCTCGTGCTTCATGTTGGTGAAACCGATACGGTTGGGCATCATTTCTGGTCATTTTGCGACCGGAACTCCCCTCGACACGTCAAGAGTGACGAAGGACAATTGAGCAATGCGATCAGCACCGTATATTCCCGGACGGATGAACTGGTTGGTAAGGTCCTGCAGAGGTCGGAACCGGAAGCGGTCATGGTCGTCAGCGATCACGGCATGGGCGGTACATCGGACAGAGTGCTCTATCTCAACCGCTACCTGGAGGAGACCGGACTACTGGAGTATTCGGCAGGATCGAAGCGCAACTATCGGATGAGTACTTTGAAATGCCTGGGAATGAAATATACTCCCTACAGGTTACAGCAGAAAGCATTTCACTTGGCCGGCGGCCGGATCGCCTCTGGGATAGAGTCATTGCAGCGCTTTGGTGGGATCGAGTGGTCGAAAACGGCTGCCTACAGCGATGAGGTGAACTATTTTCCATCGATATCCCTGAACATCAAGGGTAGGGAACAGCAGGGTGTCATCTCCCCGGAGGATGCTGACATGAATCTGGAAAGGATTAGTGAGGCGCTTCTGAATTGGAAAGACCCCGCTGATGGATTGGCTGTCGTGCGCCGGGTGTATCGCCGTGAAGAGGTTTATAACGGTCCTGAAATTGAGCAAGCGCCCGACCTGCTGCTCGAACTCAATCGTCCGGGCGGCTACAGTTATGCGTTGGGCCGGAGTACC
>JALGZU010000053.1 GCA_025774735.1 candidate division LCP-89 bacterium
AGATGGCCAGGCCGATGAAGAAAGTAATCCCGTGACACACCGCGGACGCCAGCGCCGCTCCGGCGATGCCCAGTTCCGGGAACGGTCCGATGCCGAAGATCAGGAACGGATCCAGCGCCATGTTCAGCGCGGCTCCGAAAATCATCAGCCACATGGCCAGCTTGGGTGCGTCGATGCTGCGCAGAGAGGTAAAGACCGAATAGGTGCAGAAATAGAGGCTGAGCGCGATCATATGCACCCGGCCGTACTGCACGCCCAGTTCGATCACTTCGCCCCGGGCGCCCATCAGGATCATCAACTGCCTTAAAAAAATCAGGCCGATGACGCCCGACACCACGGCACAGATCCACTTCAGCAGAAAGGTCTCCTTGATCGCCGCAGCGGCCTGAGCCAGCTTGCCTTCCCCGAAGCGGCGGCTGACGATGGAGATCGATCCCAGTCCGGCGATGTCGTTCGACGAGATCAGCACCCAGTAAAAGCCTTCGAACAGGGCGATAGCTGCCACGTACTGCGCCCCGAGCTTGCTCACCCAGAACATATCGGCCAGGTCGTAGATGTTGACGGCCAGAAATCCGATCGTGGAGGGGAGACCGGAGCGGAGCACTGAACTGAGCACGCTGCCCCGGGCAAATTCCCGGGGGGCTGCCGCCGGGATCGGAGCCGAAGCTCCGGGTACTTCGTGCGTGATTTTGGTAACCGGCGTGTCCTTCCGGTTCCTGTGTATTTTTCTCGCGATGGAATTGAACATCTTCTAGTTCCTTAAGTCCGGTGGAATCTCCACCGGATTACCCGGTACATAAATAAAAAATCCGGCCTGCGCCGGATCTGGTGTGGTGTAAAAGACGGTTTCGTCGATCAGACGTCCTCGCAGTGCGTACTTCGGTTGAGGTTCATCGGAACCGGTGACCAGATCCGTGTTAGTATATTTTGAAAAGTCTTCATGTGCCGTTGTCCGGTAGATTGATTTAAGATTTACTAAATATAACAGTCCGGAAGCAAACAGTCAAGGATTAAATTGCGCTTTTCTCTTTCAATCAGTTTCCCTTGCTGTGGAACGCACCTGGCGGTTGTCCCGTTAACCAGATAACCAACCGATCCCGCTGAATTCCGTACTTCCGTTAAATTCCCATCAACTGAGACGCACCATGATACACCGTTTCTGCGACCGCAATCCCGGCTGCCTGGACCTGTCCGGCAAAGTCGCCCTGGTGACGGGCAGCTCGAGAGGCATCGGCCGGGCTATCGCCGTCAAGCTGGCTCAGGCCGGCGCCGACGTGGTCATCAACTACTTCCGCAATCGCGCCAAGGCCGAAGAGACCGCCGCCGCCATCGAAGAGGAAGGCTCCCGGGCGCTGATCGTCAAGGCCAACGTCGCCTCCGAAGAGGAAATCGCCGGCATGTACGCCTCCATCGGTGAGAACTTCGGCCGCCTGGACGTGCTGGTCTCCAACGCCGCCTCCGGCATCCTGAAATCCGTCCTCGAACTGAACATGCGCTACTGGCGCTGGACCATGGACATCAACGCCGGCTGCCTGCTGCCACTGGCTCAGGGCGCCGTCGAACTTATGGGCAAGAACGGCGGATCCATCGTGGCGGTGTCGTCCTTAGGAGCAGTGCGGGCCATTCCCAACTACGCCGCTGTGGGGGCCTCCAAGGCGGCGCTGGAATCGCTGGTGAGACACCTGGCCGCGGAACTGGCGCCCAAAGACATCCGCGTCAACGCCGTCAGCGCCGGGACGGTGGACACCGACGCCCTGAAACACTTCCCGGCGCGCGAGGAAATCCTTACCGAAACCAAACGCCGCACCCCCGCGGGCAAACTGATCGATCCCAACGACGTGGCTCACGGCGTGCTCTTCCTCTGCTCCAGCCTGGCTCACATGATCGTCGGCCAGACACTGGTCGTGGACGGCGGCTATTCGATCATGGCCTGAGAAATGGCAACGGCAAATCTTGCTTTCGCCTAACTGTCATTCCTGCGAACGCAGGAATCCAGGGGAGCCAAGGATGCACCCATGTGTGCGCCCTTTTTCTCCCCCGCTCTTTAATATGTCATTGCCACTGAGGGCTCTCCGAAGGAGTCCATTGGACCTTCGGGGCGAGAAATCCGCCGGACGGCGGATGACGTGGCAATCTCCTCTTTTAAAAAGAATAGCCGTCATTCTGGCCGCTAAAGGCCCTTAGTGGCGAAGTCCAGAATCTGACGGCTTTCTGGTTAATTCGGCGGGGGTGCTTCCCCGCCCTACTTTCCCTGCTGTCGACTATATATTAAACCTGCCTAATACAAAAATCCCAGATACCACCTCACCAGTTCGTCCCCCGCCAGGATCACCGTCCAGACTCCGAGGGCGAAGAAGGGGCCCATAGGAACGCGCTTTTCGCCCTTAAACTGTGCCCGGAACAGTCCGAACAGAGCCGCCATCAGCGCCGTCACCAGGTAGACGATTACAAACTTCCCCGGCCCGAAGGTGAATCCGAGAACCATCGCCAGCTTCAGGTCGCCCAGGCCGCTCCAGTTCCCCCGCAGCAGTTTCCCGATCAGCATGGTCACCCCGGCGAATCCCAGGCCGGTCAGCAAACCTAATAACGCCAGCAACCAGGATTGATGAGGCGACAGGATCATCCAGAGTAGCGATATCAGTAACCCGATTCCCACCAGGACGTTGGGCAGGCGGTAATGCTCCCAGTCGATGGCCGCCAGGATGATCAGGAGCAACATCCAGGCAGAAGTGAAGGCGAAGGTCGCCGTCCAGCCCTCCAGGACGTAGAGGCTGCCCAGCACCATGGCGCAGAGCACTTCCACCACGGGGTAGCGCGCCGGAATCGGCTTGCCGCAGCAGGCCGAATTGCCTGCCTGAAAAAAGTAGCTCAGGATGGGGATGTTGCGCCAGAGGGGGATGGAGTCACCGCAGTGTGGGCAGTGCGACCCCGGCCGGACGATGGACTCGCGGCGCGGCAGTCGCCAGATAACCACGTTAGCTAAAGAACCCAGCACCGCGCCGATAATGACCGAGAGAGCCAGCCCCAGGCCGGAGTCCAAGCGCAGTATCTGCCAGGCATCAGCCCAGTAGAGCGGAGCGATAGATGTGGAGAAAACCTGAAATTGCGT
Organism: candidate division LCP-89 bacterium; assembly: GCA_025774735.1. Next base: position 3,110 of record JALGZU010000053.1, read on the forward strand.
CAAGCCGTTTTTCTCTTCCTGCGTGCGAAACGAGCGCTGAAGGTTTTGGAAAAAGCCCTCAATTCGTCAAAATAGGTGTAAGCGATGGGGACCATGAACAGGGTCATGAAGGTCGCCGAAATCAAACCTCCGATGATAGTCCTGCCCAGCGGCGCGTAGGGAATGCCGATCAGGGCGGCGTTGCCCAATGCCATCGGCATCAGGCCGAAGATAGTGGTCAGGGCCGTCATCAGGATGGGCCGGAAGCGGCGCTGCCCGGCTTCAAGGATCGCCTCATGTCTCGAATAGCCTTCCTTACGCAGACAATTGATCAGATCCACCAGGACGATGGCGTTGTTGACCACGATGCCGATTAAAATGATCAGACCGATCCCGGCCATCAGATCCATGGGCGTTCCGGTTATAAACAACATCCAATATACACCGATGAATGAAAACGGAATGGAGACAATGACCGACAGAGGCATCACGAACGACTCGAAGAGAACGCCCATCAGTAGGAATACGAAGATGATGGCCATAATGATCCCGAACTGTTGGGCCTGGTTGGACTCGTCCAGATCCTGGAAGCGGTGTCCTTTCTGGATGCTGTAACCCCGGGGCATCTGCACGCTGGCTAATATAGCGTCGAGCTGTTTCTCCAGGGTTTCGAGCTTCTCCTGAGTCGAGTAGATCTTTACTTCGAGGCTGGTCTTGCCGTTGTGACGCCGGATTTCACTCAATCCCTTCTTGATCTTGAAATCGGCGGCGGCCGCCAGTGGAATGGAGGATCCCGTCTCGGTATAGAAGGGCAGATTCTTCAACTGTTCCAGGGTTTCACGGTCGGATTTCACCAACTGCGTCCGCATAGGAATTTCCCGGTCCGGAGCCTGGAAATCGGGTAGATCGAAGCCGCGCAAGGCGTAGGAGATGGTTCCGGCGACCTGGGTTGGATTGAGGTTATACCGCTGCGCCAGTTCCCGGTTCACGCTCACCTGAATCTCGTCGGCTCCGTCCTCCATGTCCAGTTCCACACCCGTCACGTTCGGCAGGGTCTTGAACCGCCTCTTGAACTCGTTGGCCAGCACGACCAGCGTCCGGGTATCGTCCCCGTATAACGTCACCTCGACCACGGACTCATCCGATGACTCCCGCCGCCAACTGGTGCGCATCTCCACGCCGGGGATCTCGGGCATCCGCTCCTTTATGTCGTCGATGACTTCCTGGCGGGTCATGGGACCCTCGGGCCAGATCCCGAGTGTAGACCCAATTGCCTTGGCCGTCACCTTCCACCAGACGACTTCCTGGGACGGATGCATGTAAACCCGCACTTGAGCCCAATCCCGCGAATAGAAGGCATCCACGGCCCGGATGTCGTACTCCTTCTCCTTCTGGTGGAGCAGCTCTTCGGCGGCGAGGACCAGTTTCTTGCTTTTCTCCTCGGTGTAGTTTTCGGGCACGTCGAACATCATGCGGAAGTCGTTGATGTTTCCCTCAGCCATGTCCGTCTTGGGGACCTGCGATGCAATGATCGTCTGGCTGAAAACGAACAGCAGGAATCCTGCCAGGGCCATGTCGAACTTGTGATTCATGACCCAGTTCAACATCCCGCGATACTTCCGGGAGAGTTTCTCGATCATGCTGGAAGTCTCGAAATGCACCGATTTCACCAGCACCTTCGTCGCCAAAGGAATAATCAATAGAGCTATAATTAGAGAAGATAATATCGCCATCACCACCGGCATGCCGATGCGCTCCATGTAGAAAGCGAAACCGATATCGTCGTTCATCAGCATCAGCGGCAGGAACACCACGACGGTGGTCAGGGTTGCTGTAGTCACGGCCAGAGCGACTTCTCCTGCGCCGCGGATGGCTCCACGGTCGGGCGGATCGCCCTGCGTTCGAGCCAGGAAGATGCTCTCCGTGATGACGATGGCATTATCGACCACCAATCCGACACAGACCATCAATCCCATCAGCGTCATCAGGTTGAGCGACCAGCCGATGAAGTATAGATATATAACACTGCCTAAAATTGAAAGTGGTATGGCCAAGACAACAATCATGGTCATGCGCCAGTGCCGCAGGAAAAAGAAGAGCACCCAGAAGGCGAAGAAGGCTCCCCACAAACCCGAAACCTTCAGGTTGTCGATCGCCTCCATGATGAAATCACCCTGGTTGAAGAAAATTTCGATCTGCGCGCCTTTCAGCCGGGGATCCTGTTTGACGGTCTCCTCGATGGTGCGTATAACCTCGTTGCAACAGGCGACCGTATTGGCGTTCGATTCTTTGAAAACACCGAAGCTCACGGCCGGCTCGCGGTTCAAACGCCGGTACCATCTTCTTTCAGGTACGTCATAGGTGATGTCGGCGACGTGCCCCAAAAGTACGTTGGCCCCCTTCACCGGCAGCCGGGATATCTCTTCGACAGTCTCGAAACGCCCGATGGATCGGACGGTCAGCTTATGCCCCGCATCGTTGACCCAGCCGGAACTCATGGCGAAGTTATCCTGCTGCAGGTCCTGCACTAGCTCGTACAGGTTCACCCCGAGCGCCCGCGCCCGGGACGCATCCAGTTCAATCTGGATGACTCTCTGATATGCCCCCCAGATCTCCACCTTGGCAACGCCTTCAATGCGCTCCAGAGGCTTCTGGACGCATTGCTCCATCAGATAATAGGGATCCTCCTCGTTCGGCCCCAGATTCACGGCGAAGTAAACGATGGGATCATCATCATCGGAAAATCGATTGATGTAGTAATAGCGCTGATCCTCGGGCATCTCGGCGCGCGCCCGCTCAAGCCGGTCGTAAATCTGGTTATACGCCACCGCCATATCGGTGTTTTTCTCGAATTCCAGCCAGAACCAGGCGCCGTCCGATTCGGAACCGGAGTAGACGTCCTTCAGGTGCCGCACCGTGCGGAACTGCTGCTCCATTGGCCGGGTGATCTGCTCTTCGACTTCGGAAGGATTGGAGGAGCGATAGCTGACCCAAACCCATAGGAAGGGCGGATCGAAGCCCGCGGGAAAGAGAGAGATGGGCAGCTTGTTGTAGGCGATCGCCCCTACCATCAGGATCGCGCAGAAGATCATCAGGATGCTGACGGGCCTGCGCACTGAAAATCTGGGCAGCGCAGATTCACGGATTTTTCTGCCTAAAACCATAATTATAAATACCCTGCGTTAGTCATGGCATAACTATTGAGGCTCCACTGGCTGGGGAACAGGTTCCGGCTTATCCCGGTTCACGAGTGAATAGACTGTCGGCACGACGATCAAGGTCAAGATAGTCGAACTGATCAATCCGGCAATAACCGTCAGCGCCATGGGTGTGCGGATTTCGGCTCCTTCCCCCAATCCCAGGGACATGGGGATCAGAGCAAGGACGGTGGTTGTGGTAGTCATCAGGATGGGGCGCATGCGCACCTTCCCGGCCAGGATAATGGCCTCTTCCAGCTTGTGGCCGCGCTTTCTCAGGCGATTAATGTAATCCACCAGAACGATGGCGTTGTTTACCACGATGCCGGTCAACATGATCATCCCTAAATAGACGACGATGGACAACGATACGTTCATCACCCAGAGGAGCAGTATTACGCCGATGCCCGCCATGGGGACGGTGAATAGGATGATGAACGGGTGCAGCAATGATTCAAACTGAGACGCCATCACGATATATACCAGGAAGATCGCCAGAATCAGAGCGAACGCCAGGCTGCCCAGAGACTCGTCCATCTCCCGGTTCTGACCCGTAATCGCTAGATTGACGTTCGCCGGAATCGTCAGCGTTTCGAGGTGCTGTCTTAAATCATCCACCGCGCTGCCGAGATCGCGACCCGTTACGTTTGCTGAAACTCGCGCCGTCCGCTGTTGATCCACGCGCCAGATGCGTGCCGGCCCGCGGTCACGCACCACTTCAGCCACGGCGGCCAGAGGAATGGGCCGCTCGCCACCGGGATTGACCACCAGGCGACGCAGATCCTCGACGGTGGCCCGGTCCTGATCCTGCACACGCACGCGCACGTCGATCCGGCGGTCGCCTTCGCGGAATTCGGTGGCAACCTCGCCCAGTACTTTGTGGCGGACAAGAGAGGCGATTTGGTGGACGTTTAATCCGAGTGCAGCGACGCGCTCGCGATCGTAATTGACACGGATCTCGGGATTGCCCATGGCGAAGCTGGATTTGACATCCACCACGCCCGGTATGCCTGCAAGTAGAGTCTCGATCTGGCTTGATACTTCGCCCAACTGCTGCAGGTCGTACCCCCGGACTTCCACTTCGATGGGGGTGCGGTAACTGAAAAGGGTTGGGTGGGAAATCTTGGTCTCGACCTCCGGGATCCGTCGCATGCTGGCGCGCAGCCGCTCCACAACAGCCGCCTCTTTACCCTGTAGATCGCCGCCGGGATGCAGGCGCACGGTTACCTTTGAGGTATGCTCACCTTCTTCGGCCGTATTGAACGCCGTCTTCTCCACTCCGGCGGTTAAGGCGACTCTTTCAACATTCGGAAGGGTCAAGGCATTTTTCTCGAGATCCAGCGAACGGGCCGCCGTCGTTTCCACCGATGTCCCCACCGGGTAGGTCATCTCGATGTTGAATTCCCCCTGGCTGATCTCAGGAATCAACTCGCGCCCCAACCTCGGGAGTAGGAGGCCGAAACAAAGGAAGAACAGCAGAACGGCACCGCCCAGCACCTTGGCCGGATTGTCCAGTGATGATTGCAATATGCGGGGGTAATAATCAGCTAACTTCTGATAGAGGGCGTCGAAGCCTCGCAGTAGCGGCTTGACGAGTTTGGCCAATCCCCACCCCAAGACGATCCCGCCATACTTGCCGCCGATTGCGCCCAGAAAGACCACCAGCATGAAGAGCTTCTGGCAAACATTCAGGCAGAGTTCCACCAGACTTCGGAAGAGAACGTAGAGCAATCCTGTACAGAGGACCAGCGGGACCTTGATTATCCGGACGATGAGCTTGCCCCGCTTCCACCAACGCCACAGACCCGCCAGGCCCTTCCTGAACCGGGGCCAGAAACCGAAGGCGAGCAGGATTTTCCAGCTCCGGGTTGACTCGTCAGCTTCGGCGGCGCGCTTCTTCCATGAGGTCAGGTCTCGAGAGGCCAGCATGGGGATGAAATAGAGGGCGACGCACAGCGATGCCAGCAGGGAAAACACCACCGTTAATGCCATATTGCCGAACACCTGCCCGGCGACTCCTTCGACGAAGACGATGGGAAAGAACACGGCGATGGTCGTCAGGGTTGACGCCACCACGGCGCTGCCCACCTCTCCCGTGCCCCGCACGGCCGCCTGAACGATAGAGTCCCCCTCCTGCCGACACCGGAAGATGGACTCCAGGACAACAATAGAATTATCTACAAGCATCCCGATGCCCAGCGCCAATCCCCCCAGCGACATGATGTTCAGGGTTACGTGGGACATGTGCATCGGGGCAAACGTGGCGATGACCGAGATGGGAATCGCCGTGCCGATGATCAGGGTTGAAATCAGATTGCGAAGGAAAAAGTAGAGAACGATAATGGCCAGAATACCGCCGATAAAAGCGGTATTGAGTACTTCCTGAATCGAGGCTTCTACGAACGTCGACTGGTCGGATAAAAGTTCAATCTCCATCCCGTTGGGCAGTGCTGCCGCCAGGAATCCGGGTTGGAAAAGCCCGGCGGTCCTCGTTTCGCCATCCCCGGCTTTCCGTTCCTTGTGAGCTTCCCAGCGGGCCCGTTCCTGTGCCGTACCGAAAACTTCTTCTCTGACTTCACGCGCCACCGCCACCAGGTTTGCATCGGCCTCTTTATAAATATCGATCTCGACCGATTCATCCCCGTTCACCCTGGTGATGACTTCCCGGTCCTTGAATGTCGGCGACACCGCGGCAAAATCGCGCACGTGAATGGGCACGCTCCCCCGGTAGGCGACCACCAGCTCCGAGATCTCGGCGACGTCCTGGAACTCGTTCAGTGTGCGGACGACATATTCCGTATCTCCATCCTTCAGGTTGCCGCCAGCGATGTTGATATTCTCCTGGTAAAGCCGAGCGTTAATCTGATCCAGCGATAACCCCAGACTGACGAGCTGTTTCTCGGAAACGTTGACCCGGATCTCCTCCTCATAGCCGCCCTTCACCCGCACTGCCGCTACTCCGGGAACCTTCTCCAGGGCGCGCTTGATGTCTTCATCGGCCAAGTACCGCAAGGTGTAAAGATCGGCTCCGCCGTGCAGCCCCAGCCGCAGGATGGGATCCAGGGTGGGATCATAGCGCAGGATCAGCGGGCGCATGGCGGCTTCGGGTAAGAAAACCTGATCGATCTTTTCGCGCACTTCCTGGACCGCTTGGTCCATGTCGGTGTCCCAGCGGTACTCGATGATGACGTCCGAGAAGCCCGATTGTGAAACCGAACTGATACTCACCAGCCCGTTGACAACTCCCAGAGCCTGTTCCAGAGGCCGGGAAATCGCCGTCTCCACCTCTTCCGGAGCGCTGCCGGGATACTCCGTTCTGACGGTCAACGTGGGGTAGCTGATTTCCGGCATCAGGTTCAGGGAAAGCCGCTGGTAAGAAATGCTCCCGAAAACGACCACGGCGATGAAGACCATGAGCACGGCCACAGGGCGCCGTGTGGCGATTTCGAAAGCCCTCGAAAAGGCATGTGATTTCGGGGTAGTTTCCATGGAAGGTAGAAATCTTTGATGAAGATATGAGTACTAATAAGCGGAAGCTTTTGAACTGCCGGCCTGGAGTTATTCTTCGGCCGGTTCTTCTTCCTCGGGCATCTCCGTTAGTGCCATGGTGATCACGGAGTCGAGATTGACGACATTTACCGCGACCGAATCCTTGAGAGTCGTCTGGCCGACGACGACCACTTGATCGTCCGGGTTTAAGCCAGCGATCGCCTCGAACCGGTTGCCGTTGGAAAAACCGATCTGCACCTGCTTCTTGACAGCCAGGCTATCCGCAATGACGTAAACCCATTCCAGGTCGTTTTCGTAAACCAGAGCATTCTTCGGCGCGAGCAGCGCATTTTCGTGGGTCGCGATGACCACCTCGGCTCTGACGAACATTCCCGGACGCAGTCGGTTCTTCGGATCCCGGATCCCGACGGTCACCTTGCAGGTGCCAGTCGTCGGTTCCACGACCGGACTGATGCGCTTGATCCAGCCCGGAAACCGTTCCTGCAGAGCGATTTCGGACGTAACAAAAGCCTTCTGACCCACGGCGAGTTGCGCAAGGTCGCGTTCCGGCACCCAGACGCGGCAGATCTTCTTCGCCGGATCGGTGATCACAAACAGTTTGGAAGACATCGAGACTAGATTCCCCGGCTGGACCAGACGTTCTGAAATGATGCCGGATATGGGGGATCGAATGGTAGTCCGTTGGCGTGTCAGGCGGGCTTTATCGCGGGCGATCTCAGCCTGCTTTAGAGTGTACCTGGCGGTCTCGTAATCCTCGTCCGAGACCAGGTTCTGAGCGTACATCTGTTCGAGTCGCTTGAAAGACAACTGCTTCTGGTCGTAGTTGACTTCCTCCTGCTTCTCATTTAGAATAATCTCGTCATCCACGAGCTGAAGCAGCGGCGTACCCTCCTCGACCCACTTCCCCTCCTCGACGAACAACTTCTCAATTACGCCGCCAACCAGGGGGTAAACGTCCACTACGTTTTCGGTCTCGATCGTCGAGGACAACAGCAGATAGCTGGAAATGTCACCCACTTCGACCTGGGCGACTTCGACGGGGATGAGGTCCAAATTGACCTCGGCCGTATCCTCGGCGGCAGCCATGGTGTCTTCTGCAGCCGCGCTGGTATCCTCCACGGCGGTGGAATCGGCCGAGTTCTCCTCATCATGCTGGACCGCGTTCCCCCGTTTGCCGCACCCTGATAAAAGCATTGCGATCAGACCGATTAACAAAACACTTGAAAAAATGGTACGGGCTGACTTCATGATGGTTCTCCTGCTCAAAACCTCTTGGGGCTTATGTGAAACAATTTGTTTGAGATCTGTTTCAAGGCATTAAATCAGAAAGGTGTTGCATCAAAACGCTACACAATTGCTGGCGTTCTGGAGCCGGCTTCGTTAGAATCCAGGCTTCGAGCTGCCCCATTTCCGGGCCGGGATAATTGATCTCATCTACCGCGTCGCTTGCCGACAACTTCAATGCCTTCCAGATAGCTACTATTTCAGGGGGTGAAAGATTAAACTCTGCGTGTATATCATGCTTTATTAGCAATTCATCCGTGGGGCCGTCGTAGCATAACCGGCCAGCCTTGAGGATGAGAGTTCGGGGGCAAACGTGCAGCGCGAGGTTCAGATCGTGGGTGATGAGCATCACCCCTTTGCCTGCCGCTTTTCTGTCGAAGATCAGCTTACGTATATGCCGCCAGTGTGCAAAATCCAGACCAAGTGTCGGTTCATCCAGAACCAACCACTCCGGATCAACCACCAGCAGCGAAGCAATGGAGACCAGGCGCGCCTCACCGCCGGATAGTTTCAGCGGGCTGCGCTCACGGTACTCATCGATGTCGAGTCCCACGGATTGCGTCGCCGCGGCAACCCGGCCGGGGATCTCTTCAGCCGGAATACCCCACTGACGGGCCGCAAAAGCGACCTCGTCGAAAACTGACTGCTCGAAAATCTGAGATTCGGGAAACTGAAAGACGAGACCGATCCGTCTGCGAAGCGTTTTCAGCTCGGAAGCGATCCAGCGCAGTGGTTCCCCATCGATCAGAATCCGGCCCGAATCCGGTTTGAAAAGCCCGTTCAAATGCTGCGCCAGGGTGGATTTGCCGGATCCAGAGTGCCCCACCAGAGCGAGGCATTCCCCGGATCGGATCGTGAGGCTGATATCACTTAAGACCGGGGTCGAACTGCCCGGATGGTCATATTTAAAGGAGAGGCTCTCGATCTGTATATCCACACCCATTCCATCGGATTATATGAGGCGCCGCGTATGACCATTAAAATGCGCAGGGGGGGCGGTAGTTCCAGGATTCCGTGAAAGATCCGGCTGGAACCCGGTGCGCTACTGCGTAATGATAACAACACTGTTTGTGCTTGCTTGCTATTAATAAGGACTGATCTTATATC